>NZ_VRMC01000417.1:0-283 GCF_008369905.1 Pseudonocardia sp. EV170527-09 | reverse complement strand
GACCTGTCCCGCGAGGGCGGCGACATCGTGTTCGACATCCGCGATGACGGCGCCGGCGTGCCGCTGGACGCCGTGCGGCGCAAGGCGATCAAGCGCGGCCTGCTGGCGCCGGACGCCGAGATCAGCGACCGCGAGGTGTTGCAGTTCATCCTCCAGCCAGGTTTTTCCACGGCCGAGAAAATCACCCAGATTTCCGGGCGCGGCGTGGGCATGGACGTGGTGCACGAAGAAGTCCGGCAACTGGGCGGCAGCATGAGCATCGATTCGGTGCCGGGGCAGGGCG
>NZ_VRMC01000416.1:0-284 GCF_008369905.1 Pseudonocardia sp. EV170527-09 | reverse complement strand
CTGCCCGTGGGTGCGGATCACCTCGGCGCCGACGGCAAGCTGGGTGCGTTCGTCGAGGTGAAGAACTCGAAGATCGGCACCGGCACCAAGGTGCCGCACCTGACCTACGTCGGGGACGCCGACATCGGCGAGTACAGCAACATCGGCGCGTCCAGCGTCTTCGTCAACTACGACGGTGAGAACAAGAACCGCACCACCATCGGTTCCCACGTGCGCACCGGCTCGGACACGATGTTCGTCGCACCGGTGACCGTCGGCGACGGCCGCGTCGACCCGGGCCCGGA
>NZ_VRMC01000415.1:0-284 GCF_008369905.1 Pseudonocardia sp. EV170527-09 | reverse complement strand
ATATTTTATAGCAATCTATCTATATAAATATGTAAGTTTTGATAAGAAGTATGACAAAATCTTTTTTGATGACATAAGTTATTTTAGAAAAATGATTTATAAAGAAATAAAAGAAGAATATATGTCAGAAATAGAGTCAGTTTCTAAAAGAATAAAAAAAGCTGAACTAAATTTTATGGATGAAACTTTAAGTATTTTAGTTATTTTAATGGTTGTTTCACATAAAAGACAGGGGAAAAATTACAACTTAAATATTGAAAATATTGAAATTTTAGAAAAAAGAC
>NZ_VRMC01000414.1:0-284 GCF_008369905.1 Pseudonocardia sp. EV170527-09 | reverse complement strand
GGGCCAGGTGATCGGCGGCGACCGTTCGGTCAAGGAACTGGGCGGGCCGCTCAAGATCGCACAGGTGTCGGGGCAGGCGGCGACGCTGGGGCTGGAGAGCTTCATCTTCTTCATCGCCCTCATCTCGATTAACTTGGGGTTCATCAACCTCTTGCCAATTCCCATGCTGGATGGCGGTCATCTGCTTTTCTATGGGGTGGAGGCAGTGCAGCGGCGGCCGGTGAGCCCGCAGGTGCAGGATTGGGCCTATCGGTCGGGTCTGGCGCTGCTGATGACGGTCATGT
>NZ_VRMC01000413.1:0-284 GCF_008369905.1 Pseudonocardia sp. EV170527-09 | reverse complement strand
TTTCCAACCTTGCGGAATACGGAACATCTTCGTAGAGCGGGTAATAGGCTTTGGTCTGGGCGCTGTCGACTTTCCACAGTTCTTCCCCCTTGGGCAGTGCATCGCCGAACCAATTGCCGACGCTGGGTTGCAGCAGAAACTTAACGGATCTGGTTTCGGCGCAAGGGACTTTGGGTTTCTGGCCGAAAGGGCAGTAACTCAGGGTTGCCATCAATGCGAGCTGGTACAGGTTGAGTGCACAGAATGCCGGAGCTGTGGATAATATCGGACGCAACGCACGTAAC
>NZ_VRMC01000412.1:0-285 GCF_008369905.1 Pseudonocardia sp. EV170527-09 | reverse complement strand
AGCAGGCCTTCTACCTCGTGGGCGGTATCGACGACGTGCTCGAGGCCGCCAAGAGAATGACGGCGGCTGCCTGATGGCGGCCGCCGAGCCGCAGGATGCAGCCGGCGTCAAGACGCTCCGCGTCGAGCTGGTCACGCCCGAGGGCCCGGTCTACGCCGACGAGGCGCGCATGGTGATCGTGCCCGGCGAGGCCGGCGAGCTCGGCGTCCTGCCCCGGCACATGCCGCTCACCGCACGGCTCAAGCCGGGGGAGACTCGCGTGCAGAAGTCGCCCGACCAGTGGGC
>NZ_VRMC01000411.1:0-285 GCF_008369905.1 Pseudonocardia sp. EV170527-09 | reverse complement strand
GTCCGAAGCGGCACCACCAATCTGTTCTTTGTCGTGGTCGGAAAGCCGGTCGCGACCGTTCTGAAGATCTGGCACCGGGAAGTGATCCGGATCGGCGCGATCATGACGACGCTGATCCTGGTCGTGCTCGGCACCATGCTGTTCCTCGCACGCGAGATCGGCCGCCGCGCCGCGGCCGAAGACCGGCTGGAAGAGCTCGCGACGACTGACGCGCTCACCGGGCTGAAGAACCGGCGCAAATTCGATACCGAGATCGATGCGGAATGGCGGCGAGCGGCGCACAAC
>NZ_VRMC01000044.1:0-48210 GCF_008369905.1 Pseudonocardia sp. EV170527-09 | reverse complement strand
GCCGTCAAACGCGCCATCCGAGCTATTTACACCGCGTCCACCGCCGATGCCGCTGCAGCCGCGCTGGATGATCTCGATGACGAGTGGGGGCGAGCCTATCCGGCGATGATACGTTTGTGGCGTAACGCCTGGACCGAGTTCGTGCCGTTCCTCGACTACGACATCGAGGTCCGGAGGGTGATCTGTACGACGAACGCGATCGAATCGTTGAACGCCCGCTACCGGCGAGCAGTCCGAGCGCGAGGGCATTTCCCCAGCGAGCAGGCCGCGATGAAATGTCTGTACCTTGTCACCCGCAGCCTCGACCCGACCGGACGAGGCCACACCCGATGGATGATGCGCTGGAAGCCAGTCCTCAACGCCTTCGCCATCACTTTCGGTGACCGCTGGCCGGGCGCCGAGCACTACTGACAACATCGCCGGAACCACCGTTCTCGTTACAGACCCTGCAGCGGCGCCGGGAGGGGGTCGTCTCCCGATTGTCCTCCGTCCAGTGGCCGGCCGCGTAGATGCAGTGAGCCGCGGTGACCCCGCGGGGCCGTGAGCCTGCACGCGTCTCCGGGCTCGCATCCTCGCGTCACGACATGGCGAAGACCGGTCGCCCGAGGCGGCGCGGGCAGACCCTCTGACTGTCGCAGGACGACACCGGTGTTGGTCGCAGGCCCGCAGGCGACTATTGAGGTGATCGCGGCGACGAACCGTGTAAGGGACGTCTACGTTCGGTGACGGTCAGGACGGCGGCGAAGACGGCCTGGACGGCGACGTAGCCGAGCACGAACGGCAGCATGACCAACGCGGGATATGTCGTCGTCGGATCGGGCAACGGGGTGAGCGCGGCGATCGCGACGACCAGACCGCAGTTGAGCAGTGACAGGCGGGCGTAGCC
Organism: Pseudonocardia sp. EV170527-09; assembly: GCF_008369905.1. Classification (NCBI taxonomy): domain Bacteria; kingdom Bacillati; phylum Actinomycetota; class Actinomycetes; order Pseudonocardiales; family Pseudonocardiaceae; genus Pseudonocardia; species Pseudonocardia sp. EV170527-09. Next base: position 47,324 of record NZ_VRMC01000044.1, on the reverse strand, counting down.
GACGCCGTCGCCGTCGGCCTGGCGGCGGGCCAGCTCGAACACCACGACGAGCCGGAACAGCACACCGACCATGAGCGCGGCGATGATCGGAGCGCCGACGGTGTAGCCGGGGCCCAGGACCCGCAGCACCGGCCAGCCCAGGGCCGCACCCAGGACGAGGAGCGGGACGAACAGCACCAGCATGCGGCGTCGCGTGTGGCGGGCGAGCTCGGCGGCGCGGTGGGGTTCGCGCGCGGTCTGCACGGCGAGGGAGTTGGTGAAGAACACCGCGGCGGTGTCGACGACGACGGTGGCCTGCCAGGCGATGAAGAAGACCGCGCCGATGGTGTTGCCCATCCGGAAGTTCGCCAGCAGCGGGATCTGGTTGTAGAGCAGCACCGCCCCGAGCTGGGCGACCGCGGTCGGAGCGAGGAACCCCGCCATGGTGGCCCGGCTGGGGAGAGTGCCGGGTCCGCCCGTGGCGGCAAACCGGCGGACCAGGAACCACAGCACGATCGTGCCGGCTCCGATCCACACCACGACCGGGATCACCCACGACAGCACCATGCCCTGCGACGCCAGACCCGCCCCGAGCGCGGCGAGCAGGCCGATCCGGGCGACGGCGAAGGTCCCGCTGCGCCACACCGCCAGCCAGGGCCGGCCGACGGCGACCATGACGAAGTCGTGCACCACGAACACGCCCCACCCGGCGCAGCCGAGCACCAGCAGCAACAGGCCGAACCCGAAGGGACCCTCGCCGGCGGCGACCAACGCCACCCGCGGGACGAGCAGCCCGTAGACCAGACCGGCCAGACCGGACAACGGCATGATCAGCAACAGGCTGCCGAACACCAGCCGTACGGACTTCCGACCCGCCCCCGGCAGCCACCTCATGATGCCGATGCCGAGGTTGAGCTGGGCCGCGCCGCCGATCAGCTGCATGGCCGAGACGAACTCCGTCGCCCGCCCGACCTCTTCCTGCGGCATCACCCATGCCGCGATCAGGAACCCCAGCAGACCGGCGACGGAGTTGAACACCGAGGTCAACGTCAGGGCCAGCGAGTCGCTCGACCCATCCTCCCGCGGACGACCCGACGGCTCGGAACGAGGCACTGTGGCGACGCTACGGGAGCCCCGGGGCGAGTGGCCGACCGGTCACACGTGCAGCTCCGAGCACTCGCCCCGGGCGAGCTGCGCGCGGAACACGGCGTCGAACGGGCTGTTCGGCTCGTCGTCGAGCGAATCGACGAACACCACCACCATCCGCCCGTCCTGACCTGCCGCGATGCGCCCGAGCATCGCTCGCCACGCGGCGAGGTTCGGGTGTCGGTACATGAGCGCGGCCTCGGCCGGGGCCAGGAGATCCACCGCGCTCTGCAGAGCGGCGGGCGTCAGGTCGTAGGTTCCCGTGCCCCTCCGTCGGCCGGTGACGATCCCGAGGACCAGCGCAGGGAGGCGGTGCAGCCAGCCGACGTTGACCACCGGAAACGACCACCCGATGCCGTCGTCGGTCGGGACGAACGCGACCCCGTAGGCGGCCGTCGGGGTCCAGCCGGGCATCCGGGCGGTGAACCGGTCCACTGCCGCCTGGATCAGCTCCGGTGTGGGCCACTGTTCGTCGAGACTCATGCCGCACAACTACCGGACTGCTGCGGCCGCCCGGGAGCGGTTTTCCGGCGAGCGCGGACCCCGTGTCGGCGGGGGATTCCGGCCAGGTCTTTGACCTGAAGCCGGGTTCAGCCCCGAAGCTCAGCGCATGAGCACCTCGACGGCCTGTTGGGCCTACCTGTTCGAGCACCCCGGCGCCGATCCCGCGCGTGACCGCCTCGTCCTCGACTCCGGGGGGCAGCGCTCGCTGATCGTTGCCGTCGCCTCGACGGCGGACGCCCCCGCCGTCGCCGCCGGCCTCGTTCGCGACGAACACGTCACGCTGATCGAGCTGTGCGGCGGCTTCGGCAGCGGTGACGTGGCCGCGGTCGCCGCCGCCGTCGGCGAGCACGCAGCCGTCGGGCACGTCGTGTTCGGGGTGGACCAGATCCCGGCTGCCGCGGCCTATGCGACGGCGGCCACCGCGGCGCTGTCGGCCGCGGCGTCCACACCCGACGCGTCGTCCTCACCGGCACCCGGTCGCCGATAACGCCGCCTGGTCCACGACGCATGCGTTCATCTCGCGCGCAGCCGGCCCGTCGGCGAGTGCGCGCGGGGGGAGCCGGCCGCGGGGGAGAGGCGCGATCGCCGCGGGCCCCGTCGCGGCTCCGGCGGGTTCAGGCGCTACCGGCGGGTGCGGGCCAGCTGAGGCGGACGTCCTCGGCGTAGTCCGCGCACCGGGCCTGCGGTACCGTCGTGACCTGCTCGGGGACGTCGTCCCCGACGAGCAGCCGGAACGGCCCCCCGGGTGCGGCGACGTGTCGGCGGAGCGCCTCGTCCGCCCGTCCACGGGCGCCCGAGCGGACCGTCGGTGCGCCAGGGGACCTCGACCATCCGACGGTGATCAGCGGCCGGACGGGACAACCTCCCCCGACATCACACCGGCCCGATGCTCGGCGGGAGGAAGACCGAGCGCGGCGAGGGCGGCGCCCGTCAGCTCGCCCGCCGCCACCGGGTAGCGCCGGAGGTGGGGGATCCGTGCGCAGTCGTCGACGATCGTCCTCGCGGTCCTGACCAGCGTCGCGGCGTCGGCGTCGGCGTCGGGCAGGTCGGGGCGGGCCGCCGAGAGCCATCGCTGCCACTCCGCCACCTCGTCGGCCTGGATGCGGTCGATGCGCTCGCGGGCGGCGTCGGGGAGGTAGAGCCGTTCGGTCAGCCGGACGGCGAGCAGGTCGGTCGCCTCGAGCGCGACGCGCACGTAGCCCGCGACGAGCAGGCCGAGGACCGCTTCGTCCGGGCCGGGGGTGCGCAGTGCGCGTGTCGTCTCCAGCGCGAGCCACTCGTGCAGCCGGGTGACGGCGGCCACCAGGATGTCGGCCTTGGTGTCGAAGTACCGGTAGAGGGCGGGCCCGACGACGCCGACCCGGCCGCCGATGTCGTCGATGCTCACCCCGGCGAAGCCCTTCGCGCGGAACTCCTGCGCAGCCGCCCCGACGAGCTGCTCGCGGCGGGAGGACGGCACCCGGTCGGAGATCCCCACCGAGCCGTCCGTGACGGTGGCCGCGGGGGCGGCGATCACCCGCCTGCTCGCCTCGGCCAGCTGGTGGGCGAGCCGGGCGCGGGGGAGCGGGGTGTCGTAGAAGCCCGCTCCGGAGATGATGCTGACGATGACCCAGCTGCGGAGGTCGGTCACCTCGGGGGACAGGTCGCCGCGGGAGGGGGAGAGGAGGAGCTCGTCGAGCTGCCTGCCGATCCACCGGGTCCTGTTGCGGACCAGCTGGAAGTCCTGGGCGTCGAGGTGGCGGGCCTCGCGCTGCCACAGCAGGGAGAGCCGGCGGCTGTCCAGCGCGGCCTCGGTGAGCGCGCCGAGCGTGGTGTCGAGATCGCGCTCACCGGGCGGCAGCGCGGCCAGCGTCGTGATCGTGTCGACGACGTGCTGCTGGTCCTCGAGCACGACGTGCGAGAGCAGGGCCCGCTTGTTGGCGTAGTGGCGGTAGAGGGCCCGCGCGGTGATCCCGCTGGCCTCGGCGATGTCGTCCATCCGGACGGCGTGGAACCCGCGGAGGCTGAAGAGCTCCCCTGCGTTACGGGCGATCTCGGCCCGCCGGTTGCGGGGCCGGGACCGCGGTGGCGCGCTCGCCGCGTCCATGCCGTGGTCTCCTCTCGCCGTCCCGATCCTAGCGAGGGAGACCACGGCCCGGCCTCAGGTGGGCGTGCCCCGCCGTCCCACCGATGCGGTGGCGACGGTCCCCGTCGACCGCCCCTGGACGAACTCCTCGACCGTGGTGGCGTTACAGCTCATGTACAGCGTCGCGAGGTCCTCGCCGCCGAACGTGCACGCGACCGCCTGCGCCCCGGTCACGGCGACCTTGTCGGTCAGCTCACCGCCCTCGACCACCCGGTAGAAGCCGGCGTCGTCCCCGGTGGTGAGCGCATTGCCGAACCACACCCCTCCGTCGGTGTCGAGGGCGATGCCGTCCGGCATGAACGTCTCGGGCAGCTGTGCCCAGACGTGCGGGTCCGACAGGGTCCCGTCGGGCGCGCGGTGGTAGGCGGTGATCCGGTGCAGGAAGGTCTCCGCGAGCAGGAGGCGCCCGTCGGACGTGAGCGCCATGCCGTTGGGGAACAGCACGTCGCCCTCGACACGCCGGACGGTGCCGTGCGGGTCGACGTGCGCCAACGCCGTCGGCCGCGGGTCCTCGGTTCCGACGGCGAACCCGAAGTTGCCGGCGTAGGCGTGCCCGTCGGACGTCACGAGCAGGTCGTTTCCGGGGCCGCCCGCGATGTCGCTGAAGTCGGCGTAGGTGCTCAGCGCGCCGTCCGTCCCGATCCGCTGGATCGTCGCGTCGGTCTGGGAGACCACCAGGGGGGTGCCGTCCGGCAGGAACCCCAGGCCCGACGGTGCGCCCGGAACCCGGGCGACCGTGGCGGCGTCCCCGTCGGGGGCGAAGGTCAGCACCGTGCCGGCGAAGAAGTCGCTGGCCCAGAGTGCACCGTCGTGCCATCGCAGGCCTTCGAGGAACTGGTGTCCGGTGGCGAACCCGGTCGGGGTGTGCAGCTTCATCGCGTCACTTCCGTGTCGATTCGAGGGTCGTGTGCTCGCGCGCCAGCTCGCGGAGCCGGAACTTCTGGATCTTGCCGCTGGGATTGCGGGGCAGGTCGTCGACCAGGAGCAGGCGCTCGGGGAGCTTCTGGCGGGCCATCCGCCGCGTGGTCAGCCACTCGACGAGCGCTGGCAGGGTCACCTCGCGACCGGCCTGCGCGACCACGACGGCGCAGACCCGTTCGCCGAGCACCGGGTCGGGGGAGGAGACGACGGCGACGTCGGCGACCGCGGGGTGTTCGAAGAGGTGGTCCTCGATCTCCTTGGCGCTGATGTTCTCCCCGCCGCGGATGATGATGTCCTTCTGGCGTCCGGTGATCTCGACGTAGCCGTCGTCGTCGATGTGGGCGAGGTCGCCGGTACGCAGCCAGCCGTCGTCGGTGAAGGCCGCGGAGTTGAGCGAGGCGTCGAGGTAGCCGAGGAACAGCTCGGGACCGCGCACCTGCAGCTCACCGTCCGGGGCGAGCCGTACCTCGGTGGGGCCGATCGGCCTGCCGTCGGTCCGCGCGCGCTTGTCCACGGGGTCGTCGGCGTTGCAGGCCGTAGCCGTCGGGTACTCGGTGGACCCGTAGCCCCGGCTGACGGTGCAGCCCAGCGCCGTGGTCGCGGCCCGGACCAGCTCCGGCGGGACGTCGGCGCCGCCGCACGCGAAGACGCGCAGCGAGCTCACGTCGCGTTCGGCCAGCGACGGGTGGTGGACGAGCCCGTGCAGGAACGGCGTGGCCGCGACCGTGAACGTGCACCGATGCTCCTCGATGAGCTCCAGACCCCGACCGGGCTCCCACACGTCGAGCAGGACGACCGCGCTGCCCAGCATGAAGGGCAGCTGCAGTCCGTAGAGGACACCGATGATGTGGCCGACCGGCGAGGGCATGAAGACGACGTCGGTCGCGGAGAGCCCGAAGAAGTCGATGATGCTGCGGTTCTCGTGGTCGAGGGTGTCGTGGCTGTGCAACGCGCCCTTGGGCGCCGAGTTCGTACCGGAGGTGTAGAGCAGCAGGGCGATGTCGTCCGGGGCCCGGGGCGTCCGGACGCCGTCCGCCCGGCCCTCGCCGAGGAGAGCGTCGAAGCTCAGCGTGCCGTCCCCGCCGTCCACCACGACGACGGTCTCCAGCTCGGGGACCTCGTCGCGGATCTCGTCGAGCATGGCCGGGTAGTCGAAGTCGCGGAACAGCCGCGGGACCACGGCGACCTTCGAGCCGGCCTGGCGCAGGATGAACGCCGTCTCGCGGTGCCGGTAGATCGGGATGATCGGGTTGCTGACCGCGCCGAGCCGGATCGCCCCGAGGTGCACGACGACCGCCTCGGCTCGGTTGGGGAGCAGCCAGGACACGACGTCGCCGGGGCCGACCCCGCGCCCGTGCAGCGCCGAGGCGAACCGGTTCACCGCCTCGTCGAGCGCGCGGTAGGTCCAGCGCCGCCCCCGGTCGACGACGGCGGTCGCCTCGGGCCTGCGCGCCGCGGCCGTGGCCAGGTGGCCGTCGACGAGGTTCCCCGCCCAGTGACCGGCCTCGACGTTGCGCCGGGCCTGCTCGTCGTCGAGCCTGGTCGCTCTCATGACTGCCTCTCGGGGTCCAGGAGTGCTGCGCCGACGTGGTGCCGCAGCTCGGTCTCGTCGCCGTACCAGCCGCGCAGCGCCAGGGCGCGCCGGTAGTACCAGCTGACGTCGGTCTCGGTGGTGAAGCCCATGCCGCCGTGCAGCTGGATCGCGTCCTCGCAGACCCGGACGGCGGCGTCCGCCGCGTGTGCCTTGGCCGTCGAGGCGATCAGGTCCAGCTCCGGAGGCGACGCCCCGCCGGCGTCGGCGAGGGCGGCCAGGCAGAGGTTGTGCAGGCCGGTCGACCGCGCGGACATGTCGGCGACGAGGTGCTTGACGGCCTGGAAGCCGCCGATCGGCCGGCCGAACTGCTCGCGCTGCCCGACGTGGGCCACGGTGCGGTCCAGTGCGCCGCGGGCGAGACCGCCGAGCTCGCAGGCGAGCAGCAACCGGCCCCACGACCGGATCCGGTCCCCGAGCCCGTCGTCGGTGACCAGGGTGTGGGCCACCGCGCCGTCGAAGGAGACGGACGCGAACGCGACCCCCGGATCGGCACTGACCAGGGGCTCGATGCGCACCCCGGGAGAGTCCGGGTCGACCAGGCACACCGTCGTACCGGCGACGACGACGAGCACCCCCGCCTGCGCGGCGAACCGGACGGCGGCGACGGACCCGACGACCTCCCGCCCGGTGACCGCGACCGACCCGAGGTCGCCCGGGACCGACGCCCCGGGGTCGACGAGCGCGGGCGGTGTCCCGTCGGCGGCCGGGACGATCTGTTCGACCAGCGCCGGCAGCAGACTGTTCTCCAGCAGCGGCCCGGGAAGCAGGTGCCGTCCGTACTCCACCAGGAACACATGGCCGAGAGCGGCCGGTGGTGCGCCGATCCCGCCCCGGTCCTGCGGCACGGCCAGGGAGTACCAGCCCAGTCCGGCGAGCTCGGATGCCAGGCCCGCGTCCCAGCCCCCGCCGTCCAGGAGCGCCCGCCGCCGTTCACCGGTGTGGGACCGGGTGAGGTAGTCGTCCACAGCGGACGCGAAGTCGTCGTGATCAGCCACGGGGCAGCCCCAGGAGTCGTTCGGCCACGATGGTGCGCTGGATCTGGGCGGAGCCGCCGTAGATGGACGCGGCCCGCGAGTACAGGTGCTCACGGGCCCAGCGGTCGGACCGCAGGCCGCCGGGCCGGGCGCCGGGCACCGCGCGCAGTGCGCCCAGCAGCCCCGCGATCTCGGCGAACACGGTCTGCTCGACGTCGTTGAGCACGAGCTTGTCGACGGAGTCCAGCGGTGTCGGGCCGGCGTCGGCGACGAGCCGGGCGGTGGTCTGCCGGGTCTGCGCGTCGAGGACCCGCATGGCGACCTGTGCCCGCCCGACGGCGGCCCGGGCCCGGGCCCCGGCGACACCGTGCGCGCGGAGCTCGCCGACGGCGTCCTCCAGCGCGACCTCGAGCTCCACCCGGCGGCGCAGGGTTGCCGCCCCGCGCTCGCTGCCCAGCGTGTGGGTGGCGATCGTCCAGCCGTCGTTCTCGTCCCCGAGCAGGTTCCGCCGCGGTACCCGGACCTCGTCCAGGAAGACCTCGCAGAACTCCCGGTCGCCGGTCATCTGCCGGATGGGCCGGGCGGTGATGCCGGGGCTCGTCATGTCGACGAGCAGGTAGCTGATGCCCGTCTGCTTGCGCACGGTCGGGTCGGTACGGACCAGCAGCGCACACCACTGCGCCTCGTGCGCCCAGCTGGTCCAGATCTTCTGGCCGCTGACCACGTAGTCGTCGCCGTCGGCGACCGCGCGGGTGCGCAGGGAGGCGAGGTCGGACCCGGCGTCGGGCTCGGAGAAGCCCTGGCACCAGATGTCCTCGCCGGACAGCATGCGGGGCAGCAGCTCGCGACGCTGCCGGTCGGTGCCGTAGCGGTCGATGGACGGTCCGACGACCTCCAGCCCGATCAGGCCGACGGGCTGGGGGGCGCGGGCCCGCACGAGCTCCTCGACGAACACCAGCTGGTGGGCGTGGGTGAGCCCGCCACCGCCCGCCTCCCGCGACCAGGCGAGGCCCAGCCAGCCGGCGTCGGACAGGGTCTTCTGCCAGCGGCGCAGCACCGCGAACCGGGCGTCGGGGTCCGACGGGACCTCGGGGGCCCCGGTCGCGGCGAGCCAGGCCCGGGCCCGGGCCCGGAAGTCCTCCAGGGATTCCACGGTCACCGTCCCGTGTAGACCGGTTCGCGGCGTTCGAGGAACGCGTTCACGGCCTCCTTGGAGTCCTCGTAGCCGGACAGCTCACGGGTCCGGTCCTGCTCGAACTCGTAGCCGGACCTGAGGTCGCGGTACTCGATGCCGTTGAGGCTGCGCTTGGCCAGCCGCAGCGTGACGGGGCTGTGCCGGGCGATCGACCGCGCCAGCTCCCGGGCCTTCGCGAGCAGCTGCTCCTCCGGGACGATCTCGACGATGCCGCCGTAGGGCAGCAGCGTCTCGGCGGGGTAGAGGTCGCCGGTGTAGTGCATCAGCCGGACCACGCCCTGCGGCACGAGCCGGGACAGGTGCTTCGCGCCGCCCAGCACCCCGACGGTGACCTCGGGGGTGGCGAACCGGGCACCCTCCGCCGCGACGACGAGGTCGCACGATGCCGCGATCGCCAATCCCGTCCCCACGGCGGCCCCGTGGACCGCCGCGATCACCGGGTAGGCGGAGTCGTAGATCGCCCAGAACGCCTCCCGGGCCTGCTCGAGCTGCTCCGGGGCGTTGTCGGGGTCCAGGGTCCGGAACGCGTCGAGGTCGTTGCCCGCGCAGAAGTGCCTGCCCCGGCCGGCGAGCACGACGACGCGTGCCCCGGGGAGGTGACGCTCGACGTCGCCGAAGAACGCGCGGATCTCACGGTAGAACTGCTGGTCGACCGCGTTCACCGGCGGGCGGTCGAGCCACACGGTGGCCACCGGGCCCTCGGTCTCCCACTTCAGGAACTGCAGATCGCTCACGGGGTGTCCTCTCCTCGACGGTGGTAGGCGGCGGCGAACGCCTCGAGCTCGCGCGGGACGTCGCTGCCCGCGGGCTGGAAGTGGAGCCAGTCGCAGCCGGCCTTCTCCAGCTCGGCGAACCGGTCCCGCCACTGGTCACGGGTCAGCGCGAGCCCGGCCGCGGTGATCACCTCGCCGGTCACGAAGGGCCGGTCGATCTCGTTGACCCCGACCACGTGCCGGTCGTGCAGGGCGATGTGACGGACGCCCTCGGGGATGTGGTCGTAGGCCGCGGCCCACGCGTGGCCGCTCTCGCCGAGCAGCTCGTCGATCACCCCGTGCTCGACGGCCCAGTGCAGGAACAGCCCCGCGCCGTGGCCCGCGGCGTCGATCACACGCTCGGAGCCCGGGTCCTCGCCCTCGTCGAGCACGGTGCCGATGAGCATCATCATCTGCGGCCCGAAGTCCGGCTCGGGCGCGGTGATCCGGAACAGCTCCGCGCCCAGGGACCGGGCGACCCCCGTACCCTTCGGGCCCTCGCCCGCGACCCCCCAGGGAACCGAGATCGGCAGGGCCGGGCCGAAGCGGGCGTCGGGCTGGATGAGCTGCATGGTCGCGCCCTCCCACTCCACCTGCTCGCCGCGCAGCAGGGCCCGCACGACCTCGGTGTAGTGCTCGACCCGCGCCCACGGCACCGGTGGTCTGCCCATGGCGAGGCGGCCGGTGAAGCCGCTCCCGATCCCGATGAGGACGCGGTCCGGCCCGGCCGTGTGCACCAGCGTGGTGATCGCCGAGGCGGTGACCATCGGGTGGCGCAGACTCGGGATCAGCACCCCCGGCCCCAGCACGATCCGGTCGGTCCGCTCAGCGGCCTGGTTCAGCACCATCCAGACGTCCGGGTACAGCGCGGGCGAGTCGTAGCACAGCGCCCTCTCGTAGCCGAGCTCCTCCGCGATGCGGATGTGCTCCGGAGTCTCCAGCGACGTGGCGAACGAGCATCCCAGCTTCATTGTCGGGTCTCCCGGTCGAAGGGGTCGGGAGTCGGAAGTTAGGGGCCATGGACATAGATTGTCAATCGACGATAACTGGATAGCATGGCCGAGTAGGCTCATCAGCAGTTGTGAACGTCTGAATGTCCATCACTGCTCACTGGTACGACATGGAGGTCGACATGCTGGTGCACTGCCTGACGCTCACGTTCACGGAGTCCGCGACCACGGCCGACGTCGAGGCGTTCCGGGACGCGATCGCGCGGCTGCCCGGCCAGGTCGGCGTCCCCCTGCGCACCCGGCAGGGTCCCGACCTCGGTGAGCGTCCGACGAACGCCGACTACGCGGTCGTCTCCGAGTTCGCGAGCGTCGAGGACTTCCGGACCTACCTCGCCCACCCGGCCCATCTCGCGGTGCCCCGGGACCACGTCCGGTCCGCGCACAGCGTCCAGTTCCACGTCGTCGAACCGGACTGAGCCTCGGTGGCCCGGTCTCCGGTGCCGACCCGTCGTGGCGCGCACCGGGCGCCGTCGGGCCCGTGGCGTGGCGGGCCGGTCAGCCGAGCGGGTCGCGTTCGGCCCGCTCGCGACGGAGTCGGTCGAGGTCGTCGGTGGCCAGCGCGTTCCAGAACCGCAGGGCCGCGTGCTCCATCTCCAGGCCCAGTTCGATGGTGATCATGCGCGGCTCGGCCCACTCCTCCCGGCCGTGCCCGAGCTGACCTCGGCGGGCCCGGACGAGCACGGGTACCGGATCGGCGCGGTGGTGCGGCAGCGCGCGGTCGAGCACGATCCGGCGGCCCGGGAGGTCCCGCTGATCGGGATGGCCCTGCCGTTCGTCGGGCATCGCGAGCTGCGCAGTGCGGGCCGGGACGGCATGAGGCCGGTCCCGGTGGGTCAGGTCGTGGCGGCCGGAGCCGGCCAGACGAAGCGGTCGTCCGCGGCGTAGTCCTCGCACCGGGCCTGCAGCGCTGCGGTGACCTGGTCGGGGGCGTCCGCCCCGACCAGGAGCCGGAACGGGCCGTCGGGTGCGTGGACGTGCCGGCGCAGGGCCTCGACCGCCTCCGCCACGGGCGCCCCGAGCGGACCGTCGGTGTGCCACGGCACCTCGGCCGTCCCGAACAGCTCGCGCCGGAGGTCGTCGCAGTCCGCGGAGGGGGTCGCGAAGTGCATCCCCGCGCCCGCCCAGTCCGTGTCGAACCCGCCGAGCTGGGCCACGGTGACGCGGATGCCGACGCGCGACATCTCACCGGCGAGCGCCTGGGAGAAGCCCTCCAGGCCCCACTTGCCCGCGTTGTAGAGGCCGAGGGTGGGCATGGCGCCGACCGCGCCGGTCGTCGAGATCTGGACGATGTGCCCGGCGCCCCGGGCGCGCAGGTGGGGCAGCACCGCCTGCGCGACCCACAGCGGGCCGAGCAGGTTCGTGTCCACGATGCCGCGCGCCTCGGTCTCGTCGACCTCCTCGATCGCGCCGACGAGGCCGTACCCGGCGTTGTTGACCACGACGTCGAGCCGGCCGAAACGCGCGATGCCGGAGGCGACCGCGGCTCGGACCGCGTCCCGCTCGCGGACGTCGGCGACCGCCACGTGCAGCGTCGACGGGAACTCCCGGCCCAGGTCGGCGAGCACGTCGGCGCGGCGGACGGTGGCCACCACCCGTTCCCCGGCGTCGAGCGCGGCCCGGGTCAGCGCCCGACCGAGGCCGCGGCCGGCGCCGGTCACGAACCAGACGGGTCGTTCGGTCACGGGGCTCTCCTCGTCGGGGCGGGCGCTCATGGCCGCAACGATACGGAACGTTCCGTATCGATTGCTATCGTGGCCGGGTGGACGACGACAGCCGTGACCACCCGCCGGCACCGGTCGGTCGCTCCGAACGGGCACGGACGGCCGCGCTCTCCGCGGCGCTGGCCCTGGCGACGGAGCTGCCGTATCCGCAGGTGACGATGGAGGCGATCGCCGCACGTGCCGGTGTCGGCAAGGCGACGCTCTACCGGCGGTGGCCGCACCGGGGTGCGCTGCTGGTCGACGCCGTGGCCCACCGCAACGCGGCGGCCGCCGGCGGCGGGATACCGGACACCGGCGACCTGGTCGCCGACCTGACCGCGGTGCTGCGGTCGGTCGTCGACGAGCTCGCGGACCCCGGATGGGACGCGCTCCTGCGGGCGCTGTGCGTCGAGGCGCTCGTCGACACCGAGGTCGGGGCGCAGGTGCTGGAACAGGTCTTCGCCCCGCAGATCACCCTGTTCGCCGACCGGTTCGCGACGGCCAGGGCCGCCGGTCAGATCGACGGCTCCGTGGGCGACGTCGAGGCGTTCGAGCTGGTCGTCGCGCCGGTCTTCCACCGGTGGCAGCTGCGGACCGGGGTGCTCGACCACGCCTACGGCGACGCCGTCGTGCGGCGCGCGTGCCGGGCGCTCGCGCCCTGAGTGCCCGGAGGTGCCCCGCCGCGCGGGCGGCTGGTCGACTCCGGTGTCCCGGGGACCGTCGAGCCGCTCAGTGCCGCGACGCCGGTGCGAACCCGGGAACGCCCGCCCGCGCGGCCGACCCGAGGAACGCCCGGCGTTCCGCATCGATCCGTGCGGTGATGCCGGGCTCGGCGGTCGGGCCGAACCCGACCTCCGGCCGGGACCCGTCCAACAGGGGGAACACGGCGTCGCAGAACTCGTCCGGGTCGGCGCCGTGGGCCGCGCCCGGTCCGGCGAGGCCCGTCGCCACGGCGGGCGGGATCAGCTCGACGACCTGGCAGCGGGTTCGGTCCAGCGCCTCCCGGAGGGTCACGGTGTAGCTGTGCACCGCCGCCTTCGCCGCGCTGTAGACGGGAGCGAACGTCTGCGGGACGAAGGCGCCACCCGAGCTGACGTTGACCACGAGAGCGGGTCCGCCCCGGTCCAGCATCATCGGGACGAGCAGCCGGGTCAGGTGCAGCGGAGCGGACAGGAGCACGTCGATCTCGTTCTGGACCTCCGACCACGGGACGACGTCCGCGGCGATCCCCACCCGCCGTTGGATACCCGCGTTGTTGACCAGGACATCGAGCTCGGGCAGCACCCGGCGGACGTGCTCGGCGAGCCGTTCACGCTCCGTGGGATCGGCCAGGTCACCGGCGAAGGTCTCGACACCCGGTTCGCCGGCGGCGACCGTGGCGAGCCGACCGGGGTCCCGCCCGGTGACCAGGACCCGGTGCCCCGCTCGTCGGTAACGCCTCGCGAGCCCGAGTCCGATGCCCGCGCTGCCTCCGGTGACCAGGACCGAGCGGGTTCCAGGTGTTGTCATGTAAACCATGGTGGACCTGGAGGGTTTACATGACAACCTGACAGTAGGATGATCTGCATGACACCGCCGCTGGACGAGGCCGAGACCGCCCGGTGGGCCGCGTGGAAGCGCGCGAACGATGCCGTGAACGCTGCGGTCGCCACCGCGATCGCCGACGCGTCGGGGCTGTCGGTCGCGGACTTCTCGGTGCTGTCGCGGGTCGTCGAGCACGGGGGCGGACGGATGGCCCAGCAGGAGCTCGGGGACATGCTCGGGTGGCAGCGGGCGCGGCTGTCGCGCCACCTGGGACGGATGGCGGAACGGGGACTGGTCGACCGCGACACCGACGCCGACCGGCGGCGTCGGGTCGTCGTCACCGAACCGGGCCTGCGCTCGCTGCGGGCGGCCCGGCCCGCGCACGCCGACGCCGTCCGCCGGGCGTTGCTCGCCCCCACCTCCAGTCCGGGGGGCGACGAGTTCTGGGCCACGGTCGTCCGGCTCGCCGACCGCAAGGACTCCCGCGCTGGTGGGGCCGAACGGGGTGATGGCAACCGCGGTCCGTAACCGGTGCGCCTCCGATTCGTTGAATCGACACGGCTACCGCAGGGGGCGTCGTGTCAGGACCGAGATGGGACCCGGACCCGGACCCGGACCCGGACTCGGGTCGCTGGGTGCTCGGGGACGAGTCGTCCCCGGTGGCCCGCCGCGGACGACGCCGGTCGGTCGAGGTGATGGACCGGTCGGACGGCGATGTCGCGCTCCCGGCCCGGGATCTCTCGCCCGAGGACCTCGTCGCCGGCATCGTCTTCCCGGCCGCACGGGAGCCCGGGCGCCGATCGGCCGGGACGCGGGACCACCCCCGACCGATAACGGAGCGTGACGATCTCGCCCGGCGAGGAGCAGGTCGGATCGACCACGGCTCCCGGCGCGGGCGTCGCCGTGCACCCGAGAGCGCCGGACCGGGCGCGCCCTCGTCCGACCGGGCTCCCGGGGGATCACCGGCCGAGGACCCGTACGCCGAGGACCCGTATGCCGGGGACCCGTATGCCGAGGATCCGTACGCCGGAGGAGCGCGTCCGACCGGGACGGTGCGGCCCCGGCCGCACCCGGTGCGCCGGCCGCCGACGGTCGCGTCCCCACCCGGGCACGGCCACAGCGGCCGTGCCCGCCACGGCGGCCGCCGGCGGGCCGAGGACCGCGCCGGGAGTCGGTACGGCCTCGGCGGGTTCGCGGCCGCCGGCCCCGGCGACGACCCGGACCTGTGGGAAGGTCCGGGGACCGGACCGGGTCCCGACCTCGGTGCCGCCCGGTCCCGGCCCGTCGACCGGGCCCCGGAGACGACGTGGGACGCGCGCAGGCTGCCGCTCGTCGAGGCCCGGCCGGCCGACCCGCACGACCTCGGGTACGACCCGCGCGACCTCGACCTCGACCGTGGTGTCGACGCCGACACCCACCTCGACGCCGACACCCACCTCGACACCGACACCGACACCGACGACATCGGGGTGGGGCCCGGCGACCGCCCGGAGGACCCGCCGCGGCGCGGACGCCGACGTGCGGTGCGGGCGGAGCCTCGTCGACGCCGATGGCCGTGGGTCGTCGGCGTCGCCGCGGCGGCTGCCGCGGTCGTGCCGATCGGGTTCGCCGTGTTCGGCGGGACCGGGGACGAGACCCCGGCCGCGTGGCGGGAGGGTTCGGTCGCGTTCGGGAGGTCGTCCGGCGGCGGCCAGCCCGGCGTCGTCCCGGCCGCCGACACCCCGGTGGCGGACATCGCACCGAACGGCGCGCCGGCTCCCGACGCCGCCGCGGGCGCGTCGGGTGAGGTCACCTTCGAGGTGAACGGCTCCGGCACGTCACGAATGATCACCTTCGGCGGTGGGTCGTCGGTCGGCCAGGCCTCCGAGGTCCCGCTGCCCTGGCGGCGGGCCGTCCCGGCCTCGGACGAGCCCGCCGAGTACTCGGTGACCGCGTCCGGCGGGGACGGCGAGATCTCGTGCCGGATCCTCGCCGACGGTGCCGTCCTCTCCGAGGAGACGGCCGGGAGCGGCTACTCCGCGGTGTCCTGCGTCGGCCGGCGCTGACCGGCGACCCCGGCGGGTGGCGCCGCGGTCAGTGCCCGGCCTCCCGGAACCGCTTCCGCGACCGCTCCAGCTCCGCCTCGGCCGCCGCCCGGTTCGCCCAGTCGGCGCCCTCCACACTCTTGCCCGGCTCCAGGTCCTTGTAGATCTCGAAGAAGTGCTGGATCTCCCGGCGGTGGAACTCGGGCAGGTGGTGGATGTCGCGCAGGTTCTCCAGCCGCGGGTCGTGGGCCGGGACGCAGAGGAGCTTGTCGTCGCCACCCGCCTCGTCGGTCATCCGGAACATGCCGATGGTGCGCACGAGCACGAGCACCCCGGGGAACAACGGCTCGCCGGTGGTGACGAGGAGCGCGTCGAGGGGGTCACCGTCCTCCCCGAGCGTGTCCTCGACGAAGCCGTAGTCGCCCGGGTACTGGGTGGCGGTGAACAGGGTGCGGTCGAGCCGGATGCGCCCGGACTCGTGGTCCACCTCGTACTTGTTGCGGCTGCCCTTCGGCACCTCGACCAGCATGTCGAACTCCACGGGCTCCTCCGATGCGTTGGCGTCAGGTCAAGGGCATACACGCTCGCCCGTCGGGGCGCACCCTGCGGAGGGGCGGGGACCGCGTGGCGCGCTCGGCGG
The DNA here is from genome assembly GCF_008369905.1 of Pseudonocardia sp. EV170527-09. Classification (NCBI taxonomy): domain Bacteria; kingdom Bacillati; phylum Actinomycetota; class Actinomycetes; order Pseudonocardiales; family Pseudonocardiaceae; genus Pseudonocardia; species Pseudonocardia sp. EV170527-09. Next base: position 31,236 of record NZ_VRMC01000044.1, on the reverse strand, counting down.
TGCCGGTGGGCGCCGGGCGGTGCCGCCCGGCCCGGCCGCGCTCAGGGCCCTCGGTCGTCGGTGACCCCGTCGGTCCAGCCGGCCCAGCCGGAGAAGTCCAGGGTCCCGTCTCGGTCGAGCCGATCGGCGAACGCGAACAGCGCCGGTGCCGCGGTCGGGTGCACGTCGAGGGCCTCGCGCAGCTGCGCTCCGACGCAGGGCAGGTCGGTGAACACCGTCAGCCCCCACACCGTGCAGGCCTGGCCACCGGGTGCGCGGACGAGCGGTCCGAGCGCCCGGACCGCGGCGAGCAGCTCGGCGAGCAGCTCGGCGAGCAGCTCGTGGTGCGCCGGGTCGGTCGCGGCGGTGGCCACCGCACCGCCCGCGGCCCAGGCCAGGCCCTCGACCTCGTCGTCGGCGCGGTCGTCGACCCAGGCCGCCCGCAGTGGCCCGGCGAACCGGGCGACGGCGTCGGCGAGGGTGGCCCGGCCGGCCAGCAGGTCCTCGACGAGGGCGCGGTAGGTGGCCTCGGCCTCGGCGAACTCCACGGAGCGCAGGCTAGTTCCTCCGGTCGGCGAAGCCGGCGGGCAGCTCCTCCGGGCCGACGGCGATGACCGACTCGTCGTCGACGCCGACGTGCTCGAACAGCGTGATCTCGGCGAACTCCGGGATCGTCTCGATGGGGTAGGTCGGCCCGGCGTCGCGCAGCTCGCGCATGCGGTCGAGGTGCTCGTTCTGGAAGCAGACGGTCTCCCTGCCGTCGTCGGCGACCCAGCGCGGGAAGAAGATGGTGCCGTGCAGGCGCCGGCGGACCGGCATCACGCAGACGACGACCGAGGTGCCGGTCGGCTCGTTCCAGGACACCTTGTAGACGCCCTCGTCGAGCCGGACCAGGTCCACCTCCTGGTCCTTCACCCAGCGCCCGCCGACGTGGCCGCTGTGGATCCGGTAGTCGATGGTGTGGTCGTTCTTCACGTACATCTCGTACTGCCAGCCGTTGTCGTAGGTGTAGATGAACCGGTGGCCGACGACGGCGGTCAGATCGTTCTCGTCCATGCCGATAGTTTTGACCCAAAATTGTTTTGTGGCAATGCGACGTGCGACACTGTGCCGGTGACGACGACCGCCGCGCTGCTCGTCCGTGAACTCGGTCCGCTGCGGCGGACCCTGCTGCGCCGCGCCAGGACCGCTGCCGACCTGCCGGATCTCTCCGAGGCGCAGATCGAGCTGCTCCGCACGCTGGCCACGGCCGGGCCGCTCGCCCCGAGCGAGCTGGCCGCGAGACTGCGCCTGGCCCGCTCCACCGTCAGCAACCTGTTGCGCACGCTCACCGCCGACGAGTTCGTGCAGCGACGCGACGGTGCCGACCGGCGCACCGTGCTCGTCGCCGTCGCGCCACGGGCGACCGAGGCGCTGGGCCGCTACGACGCGGCGGCCGAGACCCTGCTCGGTGTGGCGCTGGAGCGGCTCGCCCCGGCCGACCGTGCGGCGCTCGCCGTCGCCGCCCCGGTGCTGGCCCGGCTCACCGGGGCCCTCGACGAGGGCTGACGCGGCGCTGTTGTCCGGACCCCGTCTCCTCCCTGCGGTGGAGGCGCGAATCGTCCTGTGGACCGATTCGCCGGAGTGCGCCGAGGGGCAGGCTCGGAGACGACCCCGAGCCACCTGCGAAAGGCCCCATGATGACGACCGAGTGCCCGGCCATGGTCCGCCTGAGCGACGCCATCGGCCGCACGGTCGCGGCCGGTACCGCCCGCGCCACCCTGCTGATGGACCTGTCGGGGACCCGCGCCATGGGGGAGGCGCTCCCGCGACGACGGCGCCCGCTGCCGGCCCTGGCCCGGGCCGTCCTGCGCCGGGTGCCCCGGCAGGTCGTGACGAGCGGTGTCCTCGACCTCGCCCGGCGCCGCGCCATGGCGGGCCACGACCACATCGCGTTCCTGCAGATCGAGGACCGGGTCTGGAGCGGGCGGCCGGGGCGCAGGCTCGACGCGCTGGGCCTCACCGACCCCGGCCGGATCGTCACCCCGCTCGCGGCGTTCGACCGGCTCGCCGAGGTCACCGAGGCCGTCGACCACGGCGTCGTCGCCGACCGCGGCGAGCGGTGGCGACGGCTGACCGTCACCACCGCCGACGGCGAGCCGGGCGAGGTGTGGCTCGACGGCGCCCACGTGCGCCGGATCCGGCTCCCCGAGCAGCGCCAGGACTCGACCACGGTCACCCTCGACGCGTTCGGCACCGACGTCGACGACCGCGACTGGACCCGGCTGCCGGGCTGAGGCCCCGGTCAGCCGGCGGCCGCGGTCATCCGCTCGTTGTCCCGGCGCACCGAGCGCGCCGCGAGGAACAGCCCCACCGACGCGATCGCCATCGACAGCGGCACGATCACGGCCAGGGCCTGCCGCAGCCCGTTCGCCGCAGCGTCGGCCGCGCTCGCTCCGGCGGCGAGTGCGTCCGCGGCGAACGCGTCCGACAGGGCACCCGCGATCACCGGCCCGACCGCCCCGCCCAGCAGGTAGAACGCGGCGAAGAAGACCGCCGTCGCCGTCGACCGCAGCCGTGGCCCGACGACGTCGGCGACGGCCGGGTAGGCCGAGGTGTAGTAGAGGTACTGCAGCAGCCACCCGGCGCCGAACAGCACCACGAACGTGCCCGTCGCCTCCGGCCCCACGGACAGCGCGAACCAGGTCAGCGGGACCGACACCAGCGTCGCCACCGCACCGACCAGCACCCGCGCACCCGTCGAACGGCGGGCGGCCCGGTCCGAGACCCAGCCGCCGACGAGCAGTCCGACCAGCCCCGTCACCCCGACGACGACGCCGGTCAGCACCGCCGCCCCGGTCAGGGACGCACCGAAGTAGCGCTGGAACAGCGGCACGGTGAAGGTGTTGACCGAGTACGAGGCGAGGTTCGCGCCGATCCCGGCGATGATCAGGAACCACATGGTCGGGACGGCCAGGACCCGGCGGAACGGCCGGTCGACCGGCATCGGCGTCGGCGTGGAAGTCGATGCCGCCGCGGCCGCGGTCCTCGACGCCGGTTCGGACGCGCCGCGGCGGGGCTCGCGCACCAGGAAGAACCCGGCCGCGATCAGCAGCCCCGGGATCGCGGCCAGCACGAACGGCGCCCGCCACGTCCCGAACGCCTCGGCGATCGCGCCGACCGAGAAGTAGGCGAGGACGAGCCCGACCGGCAGACCGAGCTGGAACAGCCCGAACGCCCGCGCCCGCTTCCCCGCCGGGTAGAGGTCGGCGATCGTCGAGTTCGCGGCGGGCGCGTAGCTGGCCTCGCCGACACCGACGCCGACCCGCATCAGCAGCAGGGAGACGTAGTTCCAGGCCGTGCCGCTCGCGGCGGTCAGCAGGCTCCACGCCACGATGCCCCAGCCCATGATCCGGGCCCGCGAGCGGTGGTCGGCGAGCCGCCCGAGGGGGAGCCCGCAGACCGCGTAGACGACGGTGAACGCCGCCGCCAGGACGCCGATCTGCAGGTCGGAGAGCCCGAACTCCAGCTTGATGGGCTCGGCGACGATCGCCGGGACGGCCCGGTCGTAGAAGTTGAACGTGTTCGCGGCGAACAGCAGCGCCAGCACCCGGCCGGCGTTGGGGGCCTGTGCGCCCTGCTCGGTGGGCAGGAATCGTTCGCGTTCGGTCGTCATGTGGCCCCCGGTCCTCGGCGCGGCCGCGCCGTTGCGGCCACCCGGGTCAGACTGCCCGACGGGGACGATTCCGTCACCGTCCACGGTTCATGCCGTGCCCGTGGCCACCATCGACCGGGTCCGGTCCGCGGGGCGGCCGTCCGGGCGCAGCCCGACCGGTCGCCGGGAGCGCGCCGCGGCCGCGGCGAGTGCCGTCGCGGCCGCCAGCAGGGTCACCGGCACCGCGACGACCCCGACCGGGAGGACCCGGTGCAGCGAGCCCGTCGCCGCGACGGCGAGGACGAAGACCGCGATGCGGGCGCCGGCTCCGGGGTTCCAGCTGCGCCCGGCCGGGTCGACCATGCCCGACACCCAGTTCGTGACGACCCCGGTGAAGTAGTTGGTGGGAGTGCCGGCCGGGCCGACCCGGCGCAGCGTCGCCCCCTGCAGGCCCATGGCCAGGGTCGCCGTCCCGATCATCGGCTCGACGGGGAAGGTGTGTCCGGGACCGCCGAGCAGCCACGCGAGGCCGAACGCGGACAGGCCCGCGAGCTCCAGGCCGAGCGTGACACCGACGGCGCCCCGGGCCGGCAGCCTCCGCTCGGCCAGACCGGCCGTCACGGTGCCGGCGACCAGGCCCAGCACGTAGCCGCCCAGCGCCCAGGCCGCGGGGGCGAGCGCCGGGGCCGACCCCAGCCCCGGCCGAGCGCCACGAAGCTGCCGGTCATGGCGCTGACGACCACATCGTGGAACGCCGTGAACGAGGCACCGTCCAGGGCGCCTGCCGCCGCGGCGAGCAGCAGCGGTACCGCTGCGAAGATCCGTGCCGTCCGGGAGTCATGATCTGTTGAGAGCACGGCGGCAGCATTCGGCCGTTCGGCCTAACGTGACGCTAAGTGCCGGGCAATGATCAGCTCACCGGACGGGGCGCGGCGGCCAGGACGCACGCCGGGTCCGCACCCGCACCCCGTCGGGGACCCGGCCCCCCGACAGGCCCCCGGCGCGCAGGCAGAAGTGCGTCCACATGTGCAACTGGATCTCCTTCCCGACCCGCAGCACGTCGAACGCCAGCGCCGCCGCGCGGTCCCCGGGCCGCGACCAGGTCTCGATGCGGAACCCGATGCCCCGGTCGTCGTCGCTCGCGGAGAACTCGATCTGCCCGGCCTCCAGATGACCGGCCAGTGTCGCGAACCGGAACGACGTCGCGTCGCGGTGCACCACTCGGACCGGCCCGTTCCACGGTGCCGGCATGAGCACCACGTACTCGTCACCCACGACGAGCTCGCCGAGCCGCCCGCGCGTCTTGCGGAAGGTGACGACCTCCGACGGGGCGAGGCGGTCGAGGTCGGCGCACACCCGTTCCATCAGGGCGGCCGCGTCGAGACCGCTGTCGCGTACGTCGACGGTGAAGACGCGGTGCAGCAGCGGTCCGGACCCCTCCTCGACCGTCTTCACGTGCGCGTCGACCAGCTCCTCCGGCAGCGCGGGCGGCAGGTCGGAGGCATCGCCGACCGCCTCGGCGCGGTCGATGTGCGGCAGGCGGCGCAGGTAGCGCGTGGCGGTCAGGGCGAGTCCCGCGGGATAGCGCAACACCGCGCCGGCGCGGCGCACCGGGCCCGGCTGGGGGGTCGGTTCCGTGCGCCGTGCCGTGGTCAGCCGGGTTCGTTCCGCGTAGTGCTCCACCGCCGCCACCAGCCGTTCCGGGTCGGTGACGGTCACGGTCATCCCGGGGTGTCGCAGCGCGCCGAACGGGTCGAGCGCCGGGACGGGGCGGTGGAACCGGATGCACACACCCCGCTCGGTGGCGCTGCCGAACGTCACGCCCCGGTCGGCGAGCGACAGCCGCGCGCCGAGCACCTTCACCGCGCGGAACGGGCCGGTGAGCTGGGCACCCGCCAGGTTCCGGACCGGTGTGGCGAGCGAGAAGAACCCGAAGCGGACCCGCAGGCCGTCGTCGTCGAGGTCGACGTGGGCGTCCGACGGATCGCCCACCCCGAACGGCAGCAGCGCCGCGCCGAGGCGCGGGTCGAGGTCGAACGGGTGGCGTCGGGGCGACGCGGCGGAGTCGGGCACACCCGCGGGTACCCGCTGCGCGCCGACCGACGCAGATCGACGCAGATCGACGCAGGCCCGTCCGGGTCATCCCCGTGCCCGCTTGAGGATCACCCCGATCTCGATGGTCTGCCCCGCTCCGACCGCGGGCACGATCGTCCCGACCGTCTCCCATCCCTGGGAGCCGAGCTCGTTGAGCTCCTGCTCCATCCCGGGATAGTCGAAGCCCTTCCAACCGAGCTTGTACTTCAGCACCTTGTGTTCGAACATCGGTCGTCCTCTCCGTGAACGGGTGGTCAGTCGGTGGCCCGCAGCAGTTCCCTGAGGCGGACGAGGACGTCCAGCTGGGCCGGGTTGTAGAGCTCCCGCATCGCCGCGCTCGTCGTCTCCGCGAGGACCCGCGCGCCGCGCGGGGCGTCGTCGTCCGGGCCTGCCAGGTCCGGATGGGCCGCCTGGATCCGCCGCACGTACGGCGCCATCCGTTCGGCGAGATCGGCGCGGACGTCCTCGCCGGCGTCGGGGGGCAGGCGGTCGAACTCGCCGTCGGTCGGGTCGGTCGGCAGGTCACGCAGCAGCTCGCCGTAGGCGGTCAGCTTGCGCGGCCCCATGAACCGGCTCATGAGCAGCATCACCGACCGGTCGGACTCGGTCAGCGCGGCCGCCTGCGCCGGCGCCATGGCCACCGGCAGGTCCGCCGGGGCCCGGCGGTCGATGATGGTGGCGAGCTCGAGGCGGGCCCGCTGCAGCCGTTCGATCGTGGCGGCGAGCTCGGCGTCGAGCGTGCGCAGCGCCTGCTCGGGATGGTCGCCCTCGTCGAGGGTGTCCGCGATCTGCGGCAGCGAGAACCCGAGATCGGCCAGCCGCTTGATGCGCAGCAGCCGCACGAGGTGCTCGACCCCGTACTGCTTGTACCCGTTGGATCGTCGCTCGGGCTCGGCCAACAGCCCCACCTGGTGGTAGTGCCGCACCGCCCGCAGGCTGGTTCCGGCCAGCTCGGCGACCTCCCGGGTGCTCCACGTCATGGTGAGGAGCCGACACCGTGCCGTCGCGGCATGGTCAAGCCGGCAGTGACCTGGACCACACGCCAGGGCCTTCGGCTTGAGTGTGCCGCAGCGGCACGGACTTCCCTCGTCGCAGCACACCACGACGAGGGAGGACGGCATGACCATGACCGAGCCGCAGCAGGACGAGACCCGCGACCGCGCCACCTCGAGCCTGCTCGACCAGATGGGCGGGACCGCGGGGTTCGTCTACTCGACGATCCCGGTGATCGTGTTCGTGACGGCGAACGCCTTCCTGTCCCTGCCGCTGACCATCGGCATCGCCGTCGCGACCGGTCTGGCCCTGTTCGGGTACCGGCTGCTGCAGGGGGAGAGGTTCAGCTCGGCGGTCGGCAGCCTGCTGGGCGTCGCGCTGGCGGCCGGGGTCGTCGCCTGGACCGGATCGGCGCGCGACTTCTTCGCGATCGGCATCTGGGCCGCGTTGGCCGGGTTCGTCGTCACCGCCGGCTCGCTGCTGGCCCGCAGGCCGCTCACCGGCGTGATCTGGAACGCGATGCACGGCGGTACGCACCCCTGGCGCTCGACGCCCGCGGTCCTGCGCGCCCACGACCTCGCCACGGCAGCCGCCGCCCTGGTGTTCGGCGCGCGGTTCGGGATCCAGCAGTGGCTCTACGTCGTCGAGGCCACCGGCGGGCTGGGCGTCGCCCGGGTCGCCATGGGCACCCCGCTGACCGTGCTGGCCGCGCTGGTGGTCGTCTGGGCGTTCCGCCGCAGCACGAAGGCCCTGGTCCGGTGAGGGCGCTGCGACGCAGCCCGGCACTGTGGCTCACCGCCTACGGGCTGACCCTGCTCAGTGGCGGGATCATGGCGGCGGTCCTGCCGCTGCTGGTCCTGCAGCGCACCGGGGACGTGCTGGCCGCGGGCGTGCTGGCGACGGTGACGACGACGGCGTCCGCGCTGACCGGGCTGGTGTCGGGCCTGGTGGTCGACCGGGTCGACCGCAGGCTGGTCACCGTCGTCGCCGGGGTGCTCGGGGCCGCAGTGGTCGCGGCACTGCCGGTCGTCGACGCGCTGTGGGGGCTGGGCATGACCGCCTTCCTGGTGCTCGGCGTGCTGGGGGCGGTCGTGCGGGTGCCCGCGATGACCGCGCAGGAGGTCCTGCTCCCGGCACTGGTCCGGCTCGACCCGCGCCCGGGTCGCCTCGACCGGCTCGTCGCGCTGCGGGAGAACCTGGCCAACGTCCTGCTGCTCGCCGGTCCGGCGGTCGGCGGCCTGCTGGTCGTGTTCGCCGGCCCGGCGTCGACGGTGCTCGTGGTGACCGCGTCGACGAGCCTGCTCGCGGCGCTGACCGCGGCACTGCTCGACCCGCGGGCCGGTCGGGTCGAGGGGGTGCTGCGCACCGCTCCGGGGGGTGCGGTGCGCAGGGCCGTGCGGGATCTCGCGGAGTCGTGGGTGTTCCTGGCCGGGCAACGGCTGGTGCTCGGGGCGACGCTGGTGTCGGCCGTGCTGGTCGCGGTCATCGCGGCCCTGCAGACGACGCTGATGCCGGCCTACTTCACGGCTCTGGAGCTGCCCGCGCTCGCCGGGCTGACGCTCAGCGCACTCGCCGCGGGCGGCCTGGCCGGCTCCGTGCTGTACGCGGCGCTGGTGAACCGGGTGCGGCGCCGGACCTGGTTCGTGTTCGGGATGCTCGGCTTCGGCGCCGGGTTCGCGCTGGTCGGGAGCCTCGCCTCGCCGTGGCTCGTGCTCGGTGCCGCCGCGCTCGTCGGGTTCACCAACGCCCCGGTCGGCGCGGTGCTCGGGGTGCTCACGATCGAGGCCACCCCGGACCCCCTGCGCGGCCGGGTCCTGGGCGCGCAGAACACCCTGCTGCTCGCCGCGCCGGCACTGACCGCGGCGCCGGTCGCGGCGCTGGCCTCGACCTCCGGCCTCAGCGCGGCCGGGATCGCACTCGCCGCGGTCGCGGTCGGCACCGCGCTCGTCGCGCTGGTGACGCCCGCGTTCCGTGACCTCGGTGAGCCCGGAGAACCCGGCGAGCCGGGTGCGGCCGACGCTCTCGCCCCGCCGGTGACGGCGGGTGTCCGGTGAGCCGGCGGCTGCGGCCGCTGCGTCGCCACGAGATCCTCACCCGCTCGCTGTACGCGACCCACCTCCCCGAGACCGGCGGCCCCGGTGCGCAGTGGACCGTCGAGGTCGACCAGGCGCGGGACGGGGACGCCCGCCTCTACCGCGACGGGGAGCAGGTCGCGCGGGCCGGGATGCCGGCGTCGCTGCCGGTGCCGGGCGGCCGGATCGAGGTCGACGCCGGCCTCTACGGCATCACCCGGATGCACCTGGTCACCGACGACGGCGGGGAGCGGCGGCTGCCCCCGGTGCCCGGGACGCTCGAGCACCGCCGCGCGCGGCTCGCCCGTCGCTCGCCTGCCGTGAGCCGCACGATCGCGGCGGTCGCCGTCGCCGTACTGCTGGTCAACCTCGTCCTGGCCGTCCCGGTGGCGCTGGAGCTGCTCACCGGCATCGACGCCGTCGCCGCGCGGTTCGGGACCTTCACCTCGCCGATCACCCTTCCCGGCTGGCTGAACACGGGCCTCCTGGTCGCCGGTGTCGCCGCCGCGGCCGAGCGCGCGCTGACCTGGCGCCGCCACCGCGTCGTCGACGCCGAGACGATCTGGACCGCGTTGTGACCGCCGACCCGACCCTGGAGACCACCATGGCCCTGCCCGGCCGGATCCCCGCCCGCGATCTGCTGCGGATGCCCGACCGCACCGCCGCGACCCTCTCCCCGGACGGCACCCGCCTCGCCTTCCTGGCCCCGTGGAAGGGACGCCTGAACGTGTGGGTGTCCGATGTGGATGGTGGCGGCGAGCGCTGCGTCACCGCCGACGAGACCCGCACCGTGCTGCGCTACTTCTGGACCGACGACCCCCGTTACCTGCTCTACCTGCAGGACACCGGTGGTGACGAGAACTGGCACGTGTTCCGCGTCGACCTGACCGCACCGGACGCGCCAGCGGTCGACCTCACGCCGTTCGAGGGCGCGACGACGTTCGGTGTCGAGCAGCGCCCGGGACGCCCCGGGACGCTGCTGTTGCAGAGCAACGCCCGCAACCCCGTCGAGTTCGACCTGTGCGAGCTCGACGTCGCGACCGGGGAGCTGACGGTGCTCGCGCAGAGTCCGGGCGGCGGTGACGGCTGGACCCTCGTCGGCGACGAGCTGCTGCGCGAGACCCTCACCGCGGACGGCGTCGGGCAGGTGTGGCGCGGCGACGACCTGGTCGCGACCTTCGACGGCGACGCCCACCCGCTCGGCGTGTACCCCTGCGAACCGACCCCGGACGGCACCGGCATCTGGGTCGGCACGTACGGCGACGGCGACCGCCTGCACCTCGGCCGTCTCGACACCACCACCGGTGAGGTCACCGTGGTCGACCGGCACCCCGAGCACGACATCGACATCCGTGCCCAGATCTTCCCCAGCCTGCCGTCGGCGCTGATCCGCCACCGCGGCACCGGTGAGCTGCTCGGCGTCCGCTACCTCGGTGCGCGGCAGGAGATCCGGACCGTCGACCCGGACTTCGCCGAGGTGCTCGCCGCGTTGCGCGACCTGTGCGACGGCGACCTGAGCGCGGTCTCCGGTGACGTCGAGGGCCGTCGGTGGGTGGCGACGTTCGTCCACGACCGGGACCCGCAGACCTGGTTCCACGACCGCGCCACGGGGGAGTCACGGCTGCTGTTCCGCCAGCGCGCCGACCTCGACCCGGAGCAGCTCGCGCCGGTGGAGCCGGTCACGATCACCGCCCGCGACGGCCGGGAGATGCTCGCCTACCTGACGTTGCCGGTCGGTGTGGCGCCCGAGCGGCTGCCGATGGTGCTGATGCCGCACGGCGGACCGTGGGCGCGGGACTGGTGGGGCTTCGACCCGAGCGTGCAGCTGTGGGCCAACCGCGGCTACGCGGTGCTGCAGCTGCAGTTCCGGGGGTCCTACGGCTTCGGCCGCGCCCACATGGAGGCCGCGGTCGGGGAGTTCGCCGGCGCCATGCACGACGACCTGATCGACGCCGTCGACTGGGCCGTCGCCCGCGGGTACGCCGACCCGGACCGGGTCGCGATGTTCGGCGGCTCCTACGGCGGCTACGCCACCCTGGTCGGGATCGCGTTCACCCCGGACCGCTTCGCCGCGGCGGTGGAGTACGTCGGCATCTCCGACCTGGCGAACTTCCTGCGCACCGTCCCGGAGTTCACCCGCCCCGGCCTGGTCAACAACTGGTTCCGCTACGTCGGCGACCCGGCCGACCCCGCCCAGGAGGCGGACATGCTGGCCCGCTCACCGATCACCCGGGTCGACGACATCCGCACCCCGCTGATGGTGGTGCAGGGCGCGAACGACGTCCGCGTGGTGCGCGCCGAGTCCGACAACCTCGTGGCGGCGCTGCGCGGACGCGGGGTGGACGTGGAGTACCTGGTGTTCGACGACGAGGGCCACGCCATCGTGAACCCGGAGAACCTGGTGACGATGTTCGAGACGGCCGACCGCTTCCTCGCCACCCACCTGGGGGCCGAGGAGACGGCGACGGGGAAGGCGTAGCCCTCGGGATCCCGGGTAGGCGTGCTCCGAACCCACTACTCCAGGAGGACGCGCCCGTGACCGACACCGCCGCCGTCGTCGCCCAGCTCCGTGTGCTGGAGCAGCTGACCCGCACCGAGAACCGGATCGCCTGCCTGCGCACCGTGCAGGCCCGCACCGACGAGACCCGCCGCGAACTCACCGACAACGCCGCCCGGGCGCAGGAGCGGCTCGCCCGCATCCAGGACGCCCTGCGCGACCTCGACGCCGTCCCCGACCTGGTCGGCACCGTCGGCGGCCGGATCGTCGCGTTCGTGAAGAGCCAGGTCGAGCAGGCCCAGCGATTCGACGAGGCGCTGCTCGGCGACCTCGCCCTGGAGCGCCAGCTCCAGGACCGCGCCCGCTACCTGCAGGCGCTGACCGCTTCTGGGCCGGAACGGGTGCACCGCCTCGCGGGCCGGCTCGTCGAGGCCCACACCGAGACCGTCGAGTGGCTGACCACCGTGCTCGCGGAGGAGGCCGTCGGCGGCCCTGCGCCGCTGCGGGCCACCCCGCTGCAGCTCGTGCGCGACGCCGTCACCGACGCCGTTCGGCTCCCGGCCCGTCTCGGCGCCGTCGGTCTGAACCGGGCCGGGCACGAGCTGGCCCGGGCCGGGGAACGGGTGCGGCGCACCGCCTCGGCGCTCGGCGACGGCGCCGACCGCGCCGGGCGCGACGCCGCCGAGGTCCTCGGCTCCGGCCTGGACGCCGCCCTGGAGCGCGCCGAGGACATCGCCCGTCGCGAACGTGCCGGTGGAACCGCCCGCGCCCTGCACGGCACCCGCCGGGCCCGCGGCGCGCTGAACTCGGAGGAGCTGCCGGTCCAGGACTACGACGAGCTGTCGGTCCCCGACGCGGCCCGCGCGGTCCGTGAGCTCGACGCGCCGCAGGACGTGCAGGCCGTGCTGCGCTACGAGGAGCAGCACAAGAACCGGGCGGGCGTGCTCACCGCGGCCCGCACCCGGCACGCCGAGGTGGCCCGCGAGACGGTCGCGCACTGACGTGACGCCGATGCTGCTGACCCCACCCGGGGTCTACCGGCCGCAGTCGGACTCGCAGATGCTGGCGCGTGCCGTCGGCGTCTCCGGGCGGGCCCGCGGTGCCGTGCTCGATCTCGGGACCGGGACGGGGACAGTGGCGCTCGCCGCGGCCCGCTGCGGGGCCGGCGCGGTCACCGCGGTCGACCTGTCCCGGCGTGCCGTGTTCGCCGCCCGGCTCAATGCGCGGCTGCACCGCGTCGCGCTGACCGTGCAGCGGGGTGACCTGTTCGCCCCGGTGCGGGGCTGCCGGTTCGCCCTGGTCACCGCCAACCCGCCGTACGTGCCCTCGTCCACCGACCGGCTCGCCCGGCACCGCCGCGCCCGCAGCTGGGACGGCGGCCGTGACGGTCGCGCGGTGGTCGACCGGATCTGCGACGGCGTCGCCGACCACCTCGAACCGGGCGGTGCCCTGCTGATGGTGCACAGCGCGGTCTCCGGCGTGGAGGCCTCGCTGGACCGGCTCGCCGCGGCCGGGCTCACCGCCCGGGTCGTCGACCGGACCCGGATCCCGCTCGGTCCGGTCATGCGGGCCCGCTCCGTCCTGCACGAGACGCGTGGCCTGGTCGGGCCCGGCGCCGCGGACGAGGAGCTCGTCGTGATCGAGGCCGTCCGTGAGCGGTGAGCCGACCCGCGTGCGGCTGACCGAGGACGGTCCGCTGCTGGTGTACGGCCCCGTGGAGGTCGAGCTGCCCGACGGCACCCGGACGACGTCGCGGCGCCCGGTCACGGCTCTGTGCACCTGCCGGCGCACGCGTCGTCCACCGTTCTGCGACACCAGCCACCGCACCCGGGTCCGACAGGAGGAACCGACGTGAGCGCACCCCCGCACCCGGGCAGCGGGCTCGCCCCGCTGCCCGCGCCGCGCGGCCCGCTGTCCGGCGCCGTCCTGGACCGGCTGCGCGGCGACCCGGCCGCACTCCCCGCCGCAGGCGACGCCGACCCGTGGGGTGCGGACCTGCACCTGGCCCTGCACTGCTGCTACGAGCTGCACTACCGCGGCTTCGCCGAGGTCGGCGACGAGTACGAGTGGGACGTGGCGCTGCTCGGGCTGCGCGTCGCCCTGGAGGAACGCTTCCTCGCCGCGCTGCGGGCGGCGGTGCCCGCCTCCGACGACGTCGACGGCGCCGTCGACGCCCTGCTGGTCGAACCGGTCGGGGCCGGCGCCGAGACCGGCGTGACCCACCATCTGCTACGCCGCGGCGAGCTGTGGCAGCTGCGCGAGTACGTGGTGCACCGCTCGATCTACCACCTCAAGGAGGCCGACCCGCAGGCCTGGGTGATCCCGCGGCTGCCCCCGGCCGCCAAGGCGGGCCTGGTCACCGTCGAGCACGACGAGTACGGCGCGGGCGACGCCGCGGCCATGCACGCCGTGCTGTTCGCCGCCATGATGCGCGACCTCGGCCTGTCCGACGCCTACGGCGCTCATGTCGACGCCGTCGGCACCGAGACCCTCGCCGAGGTCAACTTCATGTCGCTGTGCGGACTGCGGCGCAGTCTGCGCGGTGCCCTGGTCGGGCAGTTCGCGCTGGTGGAGCTGACGTCGTCGCCGGGGTCGGAACGGCTGGTCCGGGCGATGCGCCGGCTCGGGTGCGGCCCGGTCGCGGCCCGGTTCTACGACGAGCACGTGGAGGCCGACGCCGTCCACGAGCAGGTCGTGCGCCGTGACGTCCTGGCACCGCTGCTGCGCACCGAGCCCACCCTCGCCGCCGACGTCGTGTTCGGCATCCGCGCCGCCGGGCTGCTCGGCGACCGGCTCACCGACCGGGTGCTGGGGGACTGGACGGCGGGGAGATCCAGCCTGCGCCGCCCGCTCGACGACGGGCCGGTCCGATGACCGCCCCACCGGTCGAGCTGGAACAGGGGTCCTTCTGGGACGACGTCGAGGCCCTGCGGGCCCACCTCGCCGAGCCGTTGCCGCGGATCCCGCCCTGGTTCGGCTACGACGAGCTCGGCTCGGAGCTGTTCGAGCAGATCACCGAGCTGCCGACCTACTACCTGACCCGGTGCGAGCGGGCGCTGCTGACGCGGTACGGCGCCGACATCGCCGCCCGGCTGGACTGCCCGCGCGTCGCCGAGCTCGGCTCGGGCAGCGCGAAGAAGACCCGGCTGCTGCTCGAACACTGCTCGGCGGCCCGGCCGACGACGTACCTGCCGATCGACGTGAGCCGCGAGATGCTCGTGCTCGGTGCCGAACGGATGGCACACCTGCCCGGGCTGACCGTCACCGGGCTGTGGGGGCGCTACGAGGCCGGCCTCGACCGGCTGCGCGACGACGGCGGTGCCCCGGTGGCGGTGCTGTTCCTCGGTGCCAACATCGGCAACACCACCGTGGACGAGCGCACCGCCCTGCTGGCCCGGATCGGTGCGACCCTGCGGCCCGGCGATGCGCTGCTGCTGTCCGCCGACCTCGTCAAACCGGCCGAGGTGTTCGAGACCTGCTACAACGACCCGCCCGGCCACGAGGCGTTCGCCCGGTTCTGGCTCAACCATCTCGACCACCTCGCGCGCCGGTTCGGTGGAGTGGTCGACCTCGACGGTCTGCACGCCGTCGCGCACTACGACACCGGCGCCGACGTCGTCGACGGGCGGCTGTGGGCACGTCGGGACCAGTCCGTGGCGCTTCCCGGCCTGGACCGGACGCTGGAGCTGCGTCGCGGTGACAGCGTCAACGTGGGGTTCTCGGCGAAGTTCGAGCGCGACCGGCTGCTCACCGACGTGGCCCGGCACGGGCTGCGGATCGAGACCGAGTGGGTCGACGAGGACTACCGCTACGGGCTGTTCCTCTTCCGCCGCGACTCGGGGTGGTGACTAGGGGACGAGGACGACCTTGCCGGTGACGTGGCCGTCCTCGACGAGCGCCAGCGCGGCCCCGGCCTCGTCCAGCGGGCGGACCTCGCGCACCATCGTGTCGAGCTCGCCCTCGGCGACGAGCCGGGCCAGCGCGTCGAGCACGGCGGTGCTGCGGTCGCGGGTGACATCGCGCCCGCCCAGCCGCGCGACCAGCGGCTTGTCCGCGATCGAGTACAGCGTCGCGGGTGGGACGAGCCCGGCCACCGCACGCAGCGCGTCGCCGCCGACGAGGTCCAGGGCGCCGTCGATCCCGCCCGGTGCGGCCGCGCGGATCCGGTCGGCGACGCCGTCGCCGTAGGCCACCGGGACGGCGCCGAACCCGGCGAGCAGGGCGTGCTTGCCGGGGCTCGCCGTGCCGACGACGGTCAGCCCACGGCGGCGGGCCAGCTGCACCAGCGGCAGACCGACCCCGCCGCCCGCCCCGTTGACCAGCAGCGTCGCCCCGGCGGGGAGGTCGAGGTTGGTGAGGGTGTCCCAGGCGGTGCCCGCGGCGACCGGCAGCACCGCCGCCTGCTCGGGTGAGACCCCGGGTGGGCGGTGCGCGGCGAAGCCGGCGATGACCCGCGCCCGCGGCGCCCACCCGCCCTGCATGTCCGGGCAGCCGCCGAACACCTCGTCGCCGGGGGCGAACCCGGTGACGCCGTCGCCGACCTCCAGGACGGTCCCGGCGATCTCGCGGCCGAGCACCGCGGGCCCGGCGACGCCGTAGTCGCCGTCGCGCATCCGCCAGTCGCCGGGGTTGACCCCGGCCGCCCGGACCCGCACGAGCAGCTCACCCGGCCCGGGTCGCGGCTCCTCGACCTCGACGAACGCCTGCTGCTCCGGGCCACCCGCCGCCACGAACCCGTACCCGCGCACCCGCCACCTCCGTGATCGTTCCTGGGGGCCCACGCTACGTCCGGCGGGCCCGGGCTGTGCGAAGATCACGATCCGGTATACCGTTAGCATATGCAACGGACTGTGCCGACCGCGTCCGAACGCCTCCTCCGGGTCCGTGACCGGTTCGTCGCCTCCGACCCCGGCCTCGTCCGGCTCGTCTCGGCGGTCCGGGCCGTGCTGGCCATCGCCACCGCGCTCGGCGTGGAGTACCTCGTCGCGACGGCGACGGGCACCCCGCCGCTGGTGCCGATGATGCTCGGGGCGGTGGTGGCGATGCTGTCCTCGTTCGGGGTCGTCGACGCCACCCGCGCCGGGCAGGCGGTGACGCTGTGCTTCCTGGGACTGTCGATGCTCGCCGGGATGGGCGTGGCGCTGCTCGTCGATCGCAACCGGCTCGCGTCGCTGACCGCGTTCGTCGTGGTCGTGTTCGTCGCGGTCTGGGTACGGCGCTTCGGACTGCGGTTCTTCGTCTGCGGCATGGGCGGGTTCATGGGCTACTTCTTCGCCCTGTTCCTGAGCCTGCGCCCGGAGATGCTGCCCGGGGTGGCGTTCGTCGTCGCTGTCGCGATCGCCTGGGTGATGCTGCTGACGCTGGTGCTGCTCCCGATCCGCAACGACCGGGTGCTCCGCCGGATGCTGCGCTCGTTCGAGGCGCGGCTCGCCGGTCTCGCCGGGACCGTGCTGGCCCTGGCCGAGCACGCCCCGGGCACCGCCGGGCGGGCCCGCGTCGAGGCCCGGCTGGCGAGTCTGCTGGTCCGCGTGAACGAGGCCGCGCTGGTCATCGACGGGCAGCTGGGGACCCCGGCCGCCGTCGCCGACGACGACGCCGCCCGGATCGTCCGCCGGGCGGTGTTCGACGCCGAGCTGGCCGTGACCGCACTGACCCGGGTCGGGCCCGGCGCCCTCGACTGCGACGACGCCCGTGCGGTCCTCACCGCCCTGCACGGCGGCCGCTGGGACGCGGTGCGCGAACGGGCCGGACGGGTCGCCGACCGGGTGGCGGCCCCGGCGCCGCGCCGGCTCGCCGTCGACGCGACGGTGCTCGCCGACGCCCGCGCCGAGTGGACCGCCGCCCTCGACGCGGTGCGGGAGAGGGGTGCCCGCGACACCGCGCGAGCGGGCGCCACGGAGCTCGCCGGGGGGACGACGGCGTTCGCCCCCGCCGTTCAGCTGTTCGGGGGCAACCTGCCCGGCTCGGCGGGCACGGTGACCCGGTTGCACCGCCCGCCGGACCCCGGCCGCCCCGCCTCTCGGCTGTCGCTGACCACCCGCCAGGCGGTGCAGGTCGCGGTCGCCACCGCCCTCGCGATCGCGGTGGGCGACGCGCTGTCCGAGCAGCGCTACTACTGGGCGGTGCTGGCGGCGTTCATCGCGTTCACCGGCACCGCGACCGTCGCCGAGACGGTGCGCAAGGCGGCACATCGCATCGTCGGCACCATGATCGGCCTGGTCGGCGCGATCGCGTTGGTGCCGGTGCTGGGACCCGAGGTCGCCGTGGTGCTGCCGGTGATCCTGCTCAGCATCTTCGGCGCGCTCTACCTGTTCCGGCTCTCCTACGCGCTGATGATCTTCTTCATCACGCTGATGCTCGGCGAGCTCTACGCGCTGCTCGGGACCTTCACGGTGGACCTGATGGTGCTGCGGCTCGAGGAGACCGTGGCCGGCGGCCTCGTCGGCTGCGCGGTGTCGGTGCTCGTGCTGCCCACCCGGACCCGGTCCGCCGCCGAGGAGGCCCGGCGCGGACTGCTCGACGCGCTGGCCGAGCTGCTGGGCACGGTCGACCGTGCGCTGCGCCACCCCGGCCCGTGCGAGGACCTGCGTGCCGTGGCGCGCACACTCGACGCCGCGCTGCACCAGACGCTGCTGCTGGGGCGCCCGCTGGCACGGACCTGGCTGGGCTCCACCCACCGCGACGCCGTACACGAGCTGACCGCCTGCACCGCCGTCGCCGAGCACGCGCGACGCCTGGCCCGCTCCGCCGAAGGGGTGTCCGGGACCCCGGCACTGACCGCGGCCTGCGCCCGGCTCGCGCAGCTCACCGCGGACGCCGTCGCCGGGCGACCGGTCCCCGCGGGCAGCTGCGCGGGCGTGCTCGACCTCCTGATCGGCCCGGCCGGCGGGACCGGGCGCGGCGCCACGCTCGCCCGTGAGGCGGGGCTGCTTGCCGCCGAGCTCCCGGCGCTGCTGGAGACCGGCGACGACGGGTCCGTCCCGGCCACGGTCGGGCGGGTCCGCGGCCCCGACGGCGCCCCCGCCGCGGCGACGGTCACCGTCGTCGACGGGGCGGGCCGCCAGCTGGACCGCGTCACCACCGGCGACGACGGCGGGTTCGCCGTCCGCGTGCCGGCCGGGACGCACCTGCTCGTCGCCGCCCCGGCCGTCGCCGGACCCGTGCCGCACGGTGAGCACGTGCACCTCGCGCCGGGGACAGTGCTGCCGGACGTGGTGCTGGCCGAGCCCCTCACCCGTCCGGCGCCGGCGCCCGTGCTCGCGGGGGGCAGGGTCCCGCTGCGCGGACCGGCACGGGCGGTCGGGCGGGCGTGCGTCGGTCACACCTGAGGACGTGCGGGTTCAGGGCGGTGGGGCCGGCTCACCGTCGCGCTCCGCGGCGAGCACCTTCCCGGCGCGGACGAGCACGTCGAGCTGGGCGGTGTTGTACAGCTCGCGCATCGCGCGACCCAGGGTCTGCTCGGCCCGCTGCTCACCGATCGGCGCGTCGGTGTTCGGCGCGACCAGACCGGGATGGGTCTCGTAGAGCGCTCGCATGTACGGCACCATCCGGTCGGCGAGCTCCTGGCGGGTGGCCTCGTCGGCGTCGGCAGGGAGCGTGTCGAACCGGTCCTGCGCCGGGTCGGGGCGGGCCTCGGCCAGCATGTCCGCGACGGCCTGCAGCCGCTCCGCGCCCAGCACCCGCGGTAGGACGAGGGTGAGCGACCGGTCGGCGTCGGACATCGGCTGGTCCACGGCCGCGGCGAACTCGGTGGGCAGGTCGGTGGGCGCGGCGCCGTCCAGGATCAGCGCCAGCTCGGCGCGGGCCTGCTGCAGCCGCTCGATGGTGGCGGCCAGCTCGGCGTCCAACGCGCGGGCGGCCTCCTCGGGGTGCGTCCCGACGTCGTTCATCTCCGAGATCTGGGACAGCGAGAACCCGAGGTCGACGAGCCGCTTGATCCGCAGCAGCCGCACCAGGTGTGTGACCCGGTACTGCTTGTAGCCGTTCGCGCGCCGCTCGGGCTCGGGCAGCAGGCCGATCTCGTGGTAGTGCCGCACCGCCCGCAGGCTGGTCCCCGCCAGCTCGGCGACCTCACGGGTACTCCAGGTCACGACGTCCCCCTTGTCCGGTTCCTGCTCCGCCCTCCACCCTGCCGCATCCGTCGTCCCGTCGGCAGGCCGACCCGGGTCCGGCCGGGATGCCAGACTGCGCCGGGGGAGGTCGGCGTGTCGGGTCCGCTCCGACCCCGGTCGCCGACACCGTCGCCCGGACCGTCCGTGCCCGCGAGAGAGGACCTGGCTGTGACCGAGCACCTCATCCGTTACTCCGGCCGCGGCGGGTTCACACCCGGCGTCGTCGCCCGGGCCCACGGCAGCACCGTCACCTTCGAGGACGGCCGCGAGCTGCTCGACTTCACCTCCGGCCAGATGAGCGCGATCCTCGGGCACGCGCACCCGGAGATCGTCGCGACCGTCCGCGAGCAGGTCGGGCGGCTCGACCACCTCTACAGCGGGATGCTGTCGCGGCCGGTGATCGAGCTGTGCGAACGGCTGTGCGCCTCGGTCGGCGGCGGCCTGGACCGGGCGATGCTGCTCACGACGGGCGCGGAGTCCAACGAGGCCGCGATCCGGATGGCCAAGCTCGTCACCGGCAGGCACGAGATCGTCTCCTTCGCCCGGTCCTGGCACGGGATGACCCAGGCCGCGGCGAACGCGACCTACGTCGCCGGTCGCGCCGGCTACGGGCCCGCCGCCCCCGGCAACTTCGCGCTGCCGGTGCCCGACCGCTACCGCCCCGACCTCGTCGACGACGCCGGGGAGCTCGACTGGCGCCGCCAGCTCGACCTCGGGTTCGCCCTGATCGACGCCCAGTCCGTCGGCAGCCTCGCCGCCTGCATCGTCGAGCCGGTGCTGTCCTCGGGCGGGGTCGTCGACCTGCCGCCGGGCTACCTGGCGGCGCTGCGCGACAAGTGCCACGAGCGCGGGATGCTGCTGATCCTCGACGAGGCCCAGACCGGTCTGTGCCGCACCGGCGACTGGTACGCCCACCAGCGCGACGGCGTGGTCCCCGACATCCTCACCCTGTCCAAGACGCTCGGGGCGGGACTTCCGCTGGCCGCCGTCCTCACCACGGCCGCGATCGAGCAGGCCGCACACGAGCGCGGCTTCCTGTTCTTCACCACCCACGTCAACGACCCGCTCCCGGCGGCGGTCGGGCTCACCGTGCTCGACGTGCTCACCCGCGACCGGCTCGACCTGCGCGCCCATGAGCTGGGCTCGCTGCTCCAGGACGGTCTGCGGGACCTGGCCCGCACGTCCGGGACGATCGGCGACGTCCGCGGCCGGGGTCTGCTGGTCGGGCTGGAGCTGGCGGGCTCCGACACCGACGCGCTCGGTGCGGCCGTCACCACGCGGTGCGCCGAGCTGGGGCTGCACATGAACATCGTGCAGCTGCCCGGCATGGGCGGGACGTTCCGGATCGCGCCGCCGCTGACCGCGACCGAGGACGAGATCCACCGCGGCGTGGAGATCCTGGGCACGGCCCTGGGCGAGGTGGGTCGACGCGGGTGACCCGGGACCCCGTCAGCCGGCCGTGACGAGCGTGAGGTCACCGTCGGGCCGGGCCCGGACCGCCGCCCCGGCCGGGTCGCCGTCGAGCAGCTCCAGCAGCGCGTCGTCGTCGCCGCGCCCGACGAACCGCGCACCACCGTCGTCGAGCCGGCCGACGACGACCGCGTCCCGGCTGCCGTCGCGGCGGTGGCGCACCGTCCAGGTCTCGACGGTCGCCGCCCCGTCGGCCGCGGTCGTCGTCGGGACGGTGGCGACGGCGTCGAGCCGGGCCTGGATCGCGGCGCTGTCGTCGTCGCGCCAGGGGGTGGGGCGGGTGGAGTAGACCCCGGCGGAGTACTTCGACAGGAACCCGCCGTTCGCGCCGACCAGGCCGTAGGTGCCCGGGTCGGCCCGCAGACGTCGCACGACCTCGGCGATCGCGTGCATCGCGTAGTCGTTCCCCGGTCCGCCGAAGAACGGCAGCCCACCGGTGACGGTGAGCCCGCGCGGGTCGGCGGCGGCCAGACCGAGCGGGTCGGCGACGCTGGACACCGCGATCGGGAAGCAGGAGTACAGGTCGATCGCGGACAGGTCGTCCACACCGGTCCCGGCCAGTTCCAGGGCGTGCCGGACCGCGGCCCCGGCGGCCGGATAGGCGCCCAGGTCGGGGCGGTCGAGCACGGCCTTCTCGGTGAGGTCGGCATGGCCGTGCAGGAACACCCACCGCTCCGGGGCGATCCCCAGGTCCCGCGCGGTGCCGACCGAGGTGAGGACGACCGCGGCACCCTGGTTGACCTGGTCGCGCGAGACCAGGAACCGCGGATACGGGTCGGTGATCATCCGGTTCCGGTCGTCGACGGTGACGAGCTCCTCGGCGGTGCGGACGCGCGGTGCGGCGGCGTGCGGGTGCCCGGCGGCGACCCGGGTGAACGGCGCGAACAGCGCGCCCATCCCGCGGGCGTAGGCGTCCCGGTCGAGCCCGAGCCGGGCCCGGCGGGCGTTCTCGCACAGCGCGTAGTACCCGGCCGGGGTGCGCACGCCGTGCCGCTCGGCGACCGGGCTGCGCAGCTCGGAGCCGTACCCGCGGTCCTCCAGCGTGCCGCCGACGTGCTCGCCGTGGTCGGGCCGCTCGTCGGTGGGGCGCGACATCATGTGCCGAACCGTCGACATCGCCTCGGCCCCGACCAGCAGCGCCGCGCCGGCCTCGCCGCGGGCGATCGCGCCGGCGAACTCGGTGACCAGCCGTTGCGGGGACTGCCCGCCGACGACGCCGAGCACCGCCCGCTCCGGGTCGGCGCCGATCCGGCGGGCGACCGCGCGCGGGTAGTTGTCCGCCCGGCCCAGCGGCGCGACGGCGCCCGGGAGCGACATCTCGAACTGCCGCACCCCGGCGACGACGGTCAGCGCCACCGCGACCGTGGCCGGGTCCGCGCCGGTGTCGGCGAGCGCCGCGGCGGCCGCGGCGGCCCCGAGCCCGACCGGCGACAGGGCGGCGTAGCCGGGCTCGCCGATCCGTTCGGAGGCCTCCCCGACCCCGACGACGACGGGTGTGCGCGGGTCGAGGCTCATCGGACCAGTCCCGCGAGTGCGGCGATGCGCTGCTCGCACCCGCGTGCCATCTCCCGGGTGATCTCGCCCGCGCCGCGCAGCTCGGTGAACGCGCCGACGACCTGCCCGACGAAGAACGACTGCAGCTCCTGCGCGCCCGCGTTCCCGGCGTCGGCGGCGGCGTCGATGCTCGACCAGGCCTGCAGGGTCAGCAGTGGCTGCAGCGGCATCGGCAGCGGCGCCGGCGCGCCGGGTGCCTCCCAGGCGTCGTGGTAGGCGCTGCGCAGCTGCCGGGCGGGCTTGCCGGTACGGGCGGGGGAGCGGACGGTGTCGCCGCTGCCCGCGGCGAGGAACTTGCGCTTCACCGACTCCGGCGCCACGTCCTCCACACTGGACAGCCACACCGAGCCGCACCACACCCCGGCCGCGCCGAGCGCGAGCGCGGCGGCCATCTGGTCACCCGAGGCGATGCCGCCGGCGGCCAGCACCGGACGGTCCCCGGCGACGCCGACGATCTCCGGGGTGAGCACGGTCGTCGCGATCGTGCCGGTGTGCCCACCGGCCTCGGTACCCTGCGCGACGAGCACGTCGACCCCGGCCGCGAGCTGCCGTTCGGCGTGCCGCCGGGTCCCGACCAGGGCGGCGACCGCCATCCCGGCGTCGTGCGCGCGCTCCACGAGGTGCGGTGGCGCGGTGCCGAGTGCGTTCGCGACGAGCGCGGGGCGGTGCGCGAACACGGCGTCGAGCTGGGCCTCGGCGCCGCGCCGGCTCATCCCTGCCGCGATCGCGTCCCGCCCGGGGTCGGCCGGCAGCCGCGGGATGCCGTAGCGGTCCAGCAGGTCGTCGACGAATGCGAGGTGTTCGGCCGGGAGCTGTGCGCGCAGTGCGGCGACCAGGTCCTCCCGGTCGGCGCCGGGGTCGGCGGTCTTCTCCGGGACGAGCAGGTCGACGCCGTAGGGCCGCCCGTCGAGCTGCTCCTCGATCCAGTGCAGCTGCGCGTCGAGCTCGTCGGCGGTGTAGGACACGGCCGCGAGCACCCCGAACCCGCCGGCGCGGCTCACCTCGGTCACCACCGCCGGGGACCGGTTGAACCCGACGATCGGGTGCTCGACGCCCAGCAGATCGGTCAGCGCTGTCCTGATCACAGCGCCGAGCCTATTACGGACGACCATCGTCCAGAAGTGGGTCGGTGGTCACAACGACGTCTGGCAGGATCGCCGCCGTGCCCCCGTCGCCGCGCCGCAGCGGACGTCCGCGCGACCCGGACGTCGACCGTCGCGCGCACGCCGCCGCCCGCGAGGTCTACGGCGAACGCGGCTGGTCCGGGCTGTCGCCGGAGGAGGTGGCCCGCCGGTCGTCGATCGGGAAGGGGTCGCTGTACCTGCGCTGGCCGACCCGGGCCGCGCTGCTGGTGGCCGCGGTGCGCGACCGGGCCCGGTTCGTCGCCGACATCGACACCGGCTCCCTGCGCGAGGACCTGGTGACCTTCGCCGAGCAGTGGACGGCGTTCGCCACCAGCGACGACGGTCGCCTGGTCGAGCGGCTGCTCGTCGACTCCCACCGGGTCCCCGAGATCGCGGCCGCGCTCGCCGACGACGCCTACCCCGAGCACGTCCGCGGCGCCCGCACGATGGTGCGCCGCGGCATCGACCGCGGCGAGCTCCCGGCCGGGACCTCGGTGGCACTGGTCGCGGACCTGGTCGCGGGGGCGGTGCGCAACCACGTCGCGACCACCCCCGCGCACCTCGCCGCCCGCGACGGCGGCCGCGGGTACGCGGCCGCGGTCGTCGACACCGTCCTGGCCGGGGTGCGGGCGCGGGCTCAGCCCTCGCCGTAGGCGGCGGCGATCTCCTGCGGCCCTGCCCACCGGCGGTACGTGGGCCCCTGCGGCCAGCCCTCCGGCGAGTCCTGCCAGACCTCCTGGCGGCCGTAGGGCAGCACGTCGACCAGGGCGAACAGGTGGGAGAGCTGCTCGGTGCCGCGGCCGTCGGTGTGCCAGGTACGGAAGACGCGGTCGCCGTCGCGCAGGAACACGTTGACCGCGAAGCCGCCGCCGGGCGGCGCGCCGACGTCGGTGCCGAAGCTGCTGTCGGCCGTCGAGTACCAGGTCATGGTGTTGCCGACGCGACGCCGGTAGGCGAGCGCCTCGTCGATCGGGCCCTGGGTGACGATCACGAAGCGGGCGTCGAACTTCTCCAGTCCGGCGAGCCGGGTGAACTGCGAGGTGAACCCGGTGCACCCGCCGCACTGCCACTCGGCGCCGTCGTGCCACATGTGGCGGTAGACGATCAGCTGCGGGTGGCCGTCGAAGATCTCGGCGAGGCGGACGGGGCCGTCCTCACGGTGCAGGACGTAGTCGGGCATCTCGACCATCGGCAGCCGTCGACGTGCCGCGGCGATGGCGTCGAGTTCGCGGGTGGCGGCCTTCTCCCGGACGCGCAGTGCGGCGAGCTCGCGCTCCCAGGTGGCGGTGTCGACGACGGGGGGCAGAGCGGTGGGCAGGGCGGCGGTCGGCTCGGTCATGTGAGACGTGACCGGTGTCGCGTCCGGAACTCATCGCTCACCGACCTCGCCGGTGGTCGGCCGTGTCAGGTCGGCGCCGGCGGGCTCGGTCCGTAGTAGGTGTGCCCGGTGGGTGTCGTGGTGGCCACGGTCCCGTCCGGTGCGCGGGCGACGTGCCAGCCGGGTTGTTCGCGCACGTGGTTGTGGAACTCGCACACCCCGCGCCCGTTCTCCGACGTGGTGGGTCCACCGTCGGCGGCGCGTTCGATGTGGTCGAGGTGGCGGACGGGGGCGTCGCAGTACGGTTCGGTGCATCGGTGGCCGGCCCGGGCCCTGACCAGGGTGGCGAGCAGTCCGGTGGAGGGGCGCTTGCGGGAGTCGCCGCCGATCACGATGCCCTGGTCGGTCAGCAGCCGGTGCACCGACGTGGCACCGTCGGAGGTGGCGAGCAGCTCGGCCGGGACGGGCCCGAGCCCACGAGTGTGTCGGCGGCGACCTGTCCGCGGGTGCGGGTCAGCGGCTCGGGGCTCACCGAGAGTTCGGTGAAGGTTCTCTGCCGGGCGGCGAGGCAGGCCGCGCCCTGCTCGACGGGGACGTAGGCGGGCAGGTAGCTCATGGCGTCCGGCGCCGGCCGGAGGGTGACCCGTCGTTCGGCTCTGGCGGCGTGGACGCGGGCGCGGAACCGGTCGGGGACGAGCTCGGCGACCAGCCGCCGGGTCATCGCGCGGAGCCGGCCGATCCCGAGCCGCGCGAGGTCCCGGTGTGCGGCGAGGCGGTTCTCGACGTAGGCGCGGGCGAAGGCTCGGACCCGGGTGGCCTGCAGCGCGGCGAGCGAGGCCTGGAGGGACTCGATCTGGCGGACCTGGTCGACCAGCTGGGTCTCGGTGCACCCGGACGGGTCCTCGTGCGCGGCGTCCTCGACGGCGATCTGGACCAGCAGCAGGTCGACCCGCAGGAACCCGCCCGCGTCCGCGTCGGGGCAGCGGGTGGGTGGTTCCTGGACGGTGGTCACGACGTCGACGATACTCGAACACGTGTTCGATCCGCTGGTCCGCGATCGCGGGCCGCGACCGGGTCGGGCACGGGGGAGCGGCCTCAGCCCCACTTCTCCCGCACCGAGGTGAACACCTTCTGCCCGTGGGAGAACTCCACGACGTTCCCGTCGGGATCGGTCAGCGCGCAGATGTACCCCACGGGCCCCGGCATCTGCCGGGGTTCCCAGTGCAGGCACCCCGCGTCCCGGGCGCGGTCGGCGGCGGCGTCGACGTCGTCGCGGGTCGGTACCTCGATCCCCAGGTGGGCGAAGGGACGCAGCAGCCCCAGCTCACCGCCCTTGTCGGCGTCGAACGACACCAGGACCAGCACCATCGGCGTCTCGACCTGACCGGCGTTGGACAGCCAGGCGCTCCGCCCGGCGTCGTCGGAGAAGCGCTCGACGACCGTGAGGGGTGTCATCGTCGTGTAGAAGTCGATGGCGGCGTCGAGGTCGCCGGTCGGCAGCGCGACGTGGGTCCACCGCGCCTCGGTCAGCTGTGCGTCGGTCACGGGGATTCTCTACCCGACGACGCCGCGGTCGTGCAGCCCGCCGATGGTGCGCTCGTCGAGGCCGAGGACGTCGGCGAGCACCTCGTCGGTCTCCCGGCCCAGCTCGGGGGCGGCGCCGGCGTCGCCGTGGTCGGCGTCCCACCGGATCGGCGAGCGCGCCGTGATCCCGGTGGCGCCGCCGGGCAGAGCCAGGTCCGCGAGCAGCGGGTGCCCACCCGCGCGGTGCTCGGCGACCACGTGCGTCATGCCCTGGTAGCGGCCCCACAGCACCCGCGCGGTGTTGAGCTCGGACTCGACGGTCGCCGAGTCGCGCGCGGCGAACCACGGCCGCAGCACCGCCGCGATCGTCTCGCGCAGCCGGTAGCGCTCGGTCTCCGAGGACAGGTCGGCGTCGAGCGCGGGCTCCAGGGCGGCGAACACGTCGCCGGTCCCGGTGACCGACACCAGCGCGTTCCACTGCGCCGGGGTCAGCGCGACGACCATCACCCGGTTCCCGTCGGAACAGGCGAAGTCGACGCCGAAGCTGCCGTAGACGTGGTTGCCGTGCCGCGGCCGCTCGTGCCCGCGCTCGGCGGCCTCGGAGAGCCAGCCCAGGTTCGCGACCCCGGCCAGTGCCACGTCGGACAGCGCGATCTCGGAGTACACCCCGGCGCCGGTGCGGGAACGCTGGTACACCCCGGCGAGCACGGCCGTCGCGACCGACATGCCCGTGACCAGGTCCCACGCCGGCAGCACGTGGTTGACCGGGGCCGCGCCCTCCTCACTGCCGGTGATCTGCGGGATCCCGACCTCGGCGTTGACGGTGTAGTCGACGGCGGGACGGCCGTCCGGGTAGCCCTGCACGCGCACGTGCACCAGGTCCGGGCGACGTGCGACGAGCGCGTCGTTGGCCATCCAGCGGCGGCCCACGACGTTGTCGACGAGGACGCCGCGGTCCGGGCCCGGCGCCGTCGCCAGAGCCAGGACGAGCTCGCGGCCCTCGTCGGAGCGCATGTCGATGCTGATCGAGCGTTTGCCCTTGTTCAGCGAGGCCCAGTAGTAGGAGTCGCCGGTGCCGTTCCCGGCGGCGGGCCAGCGACCGTGGTCGGGGCCGCCGCCGA
Organism: Pseudonocardia sp. EV170527-09; assembly: GCF_008369905.1. NCBI lineage: Bacteria > Bacillati > Actinomycetota > Actinomycetes > Pseudonocardiales > Pseudonocardiaceae > Pseudonocardia > Pseudonocardia sp. EV170527-09. Next base: position 3,745 of record NZ_VRMC01000044.1, on the reverse strand, counting down.
GCGGGTCGACGCGGATGACCGAGGCACCGAGCTGCGCGAGCGTCATGCCACCGGTGGGACCGGCGACGAAACTCGCGCACTCGACGACGTGCAGACCGGAGAGCGGGCGCGACATGTCGACCATCCTGCCCGGGCGTGCGCGGCCGGACGGCTCAGAGGTGGTCGATCAGCCGCTGACGGGCCAGGCGCTCGACCATCTCGGGGAGCGCGGCGGCGGAGACGACGTCGAGGTCGCGGTGCGAGCCACGTACGACGTGGTCGACGAGGTCCTGGGGGAATCGGCCGGCGAACTCGGCGGTGAGCCGGTCGACGGCGCCCCGGACGGTGGGGTCGGTGACGGGTGGGTGGACGGAGGCCTGCACAGGAATGGTCGATTCGGTTGAGGTGATGTCCGGTACGCGGCGGAGTGCCGCGCCGCGCGGGATCGCGCGGTGCCGGTACGGGGTCGTGGCACCGGCCGTGGCCGGGGCGCCGGGTCGGCGCCTCCCGGGGACGGTCCGGGCGGTTCGTCGGCCGCCGCGGCCGGAGTGTTACCGGGCGCGGTCGACGTGCACCACCATATCGGACATCCTCCTCGTGCGTCGACCGATTACGCCGGCCCCTGCTGATCGCGGTCCAGGTGGACCTCGCGGTCCGGCTCCACCGCGGCGACCCCGGTGACCGCGCGCAGGGCGTCCGGGTCGGCGCAGGTCCCGACGACCACGCCGACCCCCGTGAGCACCTTCTCCACCTGCAGCCCGACGGCCGCACAGGCCCGCGCGACGTCGTCGGCGACGTGCCCGTCGGCCACCGACACCAGCAGCCTCCCGGTCGTGGTCATCGGCCCGGGGCCCGGACGAGGCCCGCGCCGACGTCGCCCGAGGGCAGCGGCAACCGCTGGGCGGCCTGGGTGAGCTGGGTCCACAGGTCCCGCCCGCGGGCGCCGGTGCGCTGCGACCAGAGCGCCGCGATCCCGGAGACGTGCGGGGTGGCCATCGAGGTGCCCGAGATCGTGTTGGTGCGCTGGGGCATCGGCCACGACGAGTAGACGTCCACGCCGGGCCCGGCGATGTCGACCTGCCCGCCCTCGATCGCGGAGCTGGCCGCGGAGAAATCGGCGATGGCCAGCGCGGCGTCCACCGCGCCGACCGCCATGATCGACGGGCTGTTCGCCGGGACGCCGACGAAACCGACGTTGCCGGTCGAGCGCTCGGCGTTGTTGCCGGCCGCGGCGACGATCAGGGTGCCCGCGTCGAGGGCCCGACGTCCGGCGTTCTCGTAGGCGGGGGAGACCTCGTTCAGATCCGCGCCCAGCGACATCGACACGATGTGCGCGCCGGAGGAGATCGCCCACTCGATCCCCTCGAGGATGCCGGCGTCGGTGCCGGAGCCGTCGTCGCCGAGCACCTTCCCGACCAGGATCCTCGCCTCGTGGGCGATGCCGTAGCGGCGTCCCGAGCCCGGCGCGAGCGGCCCGCAGGAGGTGCCGATGCAGTGCGTGCCGTGTCCCTGTACGTCGGCGACCTCCTGGCCGTCGACGAACGAGCGCGACTCGATCTGCCGGCCGGCGAAGTCGGGGTGGCCGAGGTCGAGGCCGGTGTCGAGGACGGCGACGGTGATCCCGGCGCCGGTCTCGACGGCGACGTCCGCGCCGGTGGCCTGCAGACCCCACGTGACCTGGTCGTTGTCGACGAACCGGGTCGTGCCGGGCGCGTCGGCGGCCTCCGTCGCGGCGGCGCGCTCGGCCAGGAAGCCCGCCGCGTCGGCGAACCCGCGCAGGTAGTCGGCGCTGGGCCCGGACAGGGCGCGCAGCACGCGTTCGGGCTCCACCGAGAGCACCCGGCTGTCGGCCCGCACCGTGCGCAGCCGCGCCGGGTCCAGCTCGGCGACGGCGACGCCGAGCCGGGCGAACAGGGTCGGGTGGGCCACCGGGGTGTCGTCGCGGCTGCTGGTCACCTCGGACAGCCCGGTCAGCTCCGCCACCGCCGAGCGGGTCGTGTCGTGGTCGGTCAGCAGGTCGTCGCTGAGCACCAGCAGGTACCGGCCGGTCAGCGTGCCTGCGGCCCGGCCCGGAACGGCCGCGTGCGGGTCCACCATGTCGCCTCCGTCGATCGACGTCTCGGCCACCCATCGTGCCGCAGCGACCGCGCTCCGGCACGGTCTGCGGCGGCCCCGGCGCGTCCGGTCAGGATCTCGGCTCGACGGTGTCCGCCAGCAGCGCCTCGGCGACCACGTGCAGCTTCCGGTTCGTCTCGTGCGAGAGCCGGCGCAGCAGCGTGAACGCCTCGTCGGCGGAGCAGCCGCGCCGGGCCATGAGCGCCCCCTTGGCCTGCTCGATGCTGACGTGCCGGGCGAAACGGGCCCGCAGGTGCGTGTTCTCGGTGTCCAGCGCGCGGGCCAGCGCCGCGGCGGCGAGGTCGCGGCCGTCGGGACCGGGGCCGAGCAGGCCGGTGACGTCCTCGACGTGGTGCAGCACCCCGACCACTCGTCCGTCCGGGGCCGCCAGCGGGGAGTTCACCGTGACCCACAGCCGTTCGACGAAACCGGGCGTGCCGGTCGGCGCGGGCACGTCGTGGCGCCGGACCGGCAGGTGGTCGCGCTGCCCGAGGCGCAGCACCCGCGACAACGACGCCGTCAGCGTCGCGACGCCGTCGGCGCCGGGCCGTCGCGGGTCGTCCGGCAGCGCCTCCGCGAGCGGCCGGCCGGCCAGCTCGTCGGGCGTGCGCAGGGTCGCGGCGCAGAAGGCGTCGTTCGCCCCCACGATCGTGAGCTCGCGGCCGAGGATCGCGTAGGGGGAGCGCGTGGCACGGAACGCGGGATCGTCGCAGCAGGCGCGCAGGATGAGCGCGTCCGAGGACCCGGAAAACATCTCGACCTCCGCCGCGCCGGAACGCGACGGTTCGGCGGATGCCGCAGCGAGCGGCACCGGAGGCCAGGCCCGGCGCGACCGGCAGATGGTGTCTGCGCGGGAACGGTTCCGGGGAGACCCGGGATGCCGGGCCGGTTGCTTGACCCTGCGTGCGTGCGCCCGGAACCTGACGGTTCGTGGACGTCGGCGAGAACGTTAAGACAGTGCGTCACGTGTGCTGACAGCGGGTGTCCGATTACGCCGGACGCCGCGTGCACTGCGGCCGAACGCCGTGACCGGATAGTCCATTCCATATACGAGATTACGGTAGGCTCGCGCCGACCCCACCCGACCGCCTTCCAGGAGCAACGATGCTCGGTCTGATGCAGGACCGTCCGCTGACGCTGCCGCACGTGTTCCACCGTGCCGAGCAGTACTTCGGGCACAAGGAGATCGTCACCGCCACCCCGACGGGGACGGTCCGCACCACGGGTCTGTAACGAGAACGGTGGTTCCGGCGATGTTGTCAGTAGTGCTCGGCGCCCGGCCAGCGGTCACCGAAAGTGATGGCGAAGGCGTTGAGGACTGGCTTCCAGCGCATCATCCATCGGGTGTGGCCTCGTCCGGTCGGGTCGAGGCTGCGGGTGACAAGGTACAGACATTTCATCGCGGCCTGCTCGCTGGGGAAATGCCCTCGCGCTCGGACCGCTCGCCGGTAGCGGGCGTTCAACGATTCGATCGCGTTCGTCGTACAGATCACCCTCCGGACCTCGATGTCGTAGTCGAGGAACGGCACGAACTCGGTCCAGGCGTTACGCCACAAACGTATCATCGCCGGATAGGCTCGCCCCCACTCGTCATCGAGATCATCCAGCGCGGCTGCAGCGGCATCGGCGGTGGACGCGGTGTAAATAGCTC
>NZ_VRMC01000410.1:0-286 GCF_008369905.1 Pseudonocardia sp. EV170527-09 | reverse complement strand
CCCCACAACTGGGACTGACCGACCGCGTCTGCGCTCTAAGAACTAGTGCCGGGCCGGACGAATCTCGCGCGGCAGCGCGAACACCAGCGTCTCGTTGGCAGTGGTGACCGGCTGGACGGTGTCGTAGCCGAACTCCGCGAGGCGCTCGAGCACGCCGCGCACCAGGATTTCCGGTACCGACGCGCCTGAGGTGACGCCGACGGTCGTGACACCCTCGAGCCAGACCGGGTCGATGTCCTCGGCGTAGTCGACCAGCTTGGCGGCATTGGAACCGGCGTTCAGGGCC
>NZ_VRMC01000409.1:0-287 GCF_008369905.1 Pseudonocardia sp. EV170527-09 | reverse complement strand
AGGTCGACGTCACCAGCCGGCACCACCCCGGGGTGACGTCGACCAGCTCGTCGGCGTCCCGGGCGCTGTCGAGCGCTTCGGACGCGGCCCGGACGTAGTCGGCCAGCCGCCGACGCGGCCGGGCCGCCGCCTTCCGCCTGCCACCGCCGCGCGACGCCCGTACCGGTGCCGCCGCGATTCGCGGGGCGGACTCGGCGACCGGCTCGTGAACGGCCGGCTCGGCCGAGTCGTGAACCACCGGAGTCGGCTCGGCGGTCGGGGCCGGTCCGGCGGTCACCGCGCGGTGC
>NZ_VRMC01000408.1:0-288 GCF_008369905.1 Pseudonocardia sp. EV170527-09 | reverse complement strand
GAATTACATCGAATAGATCTCCAAGAGAATCGAGGAGAACTTTGTATTGAGATCCAAAGAGAGAGAAGAAGCCATCTAGCTAATAACTATGGACCCGAAGGTCTGAGGTAAACTACTCACACATCATCGGAGAGGCTATGGTGTTGATGTAGAAGCTCTCCATGATCAATGCCCCCTCCGGCGGAGCTCCGGAAAAGGCCCCAAGATGGGATCTCATGAGTACAGAAGGTTGCAGCAGTGGAATTAGGTTTTTGGCTCGGTATCTGGTAGTTTGGGCGTATGTAGGTA
>NZ_VRMC01000407.1:0-288 GCF_008369905.1 Pseudonocardia sp. EV170527-09 | reverse complement strand
GATGTCTACGACATCACCCGCAAGCCGCGCGGCCATTTGGGCTTTGGCGGCGGCGTGCATGCCTGTCTCGGCACCGCGATCGCCCGTCTCGGCGTGAAGATCGCCTTCGACGAATTCCACAAGGTCGTGCCGAATTACCGCCGCACCCAGGAGCAACTGGCCTGGATGCCGTCATCGACGTTCCGCAGCCCGATGCTGCTCGAGCTGGCCGTGCACTGAGGGAGAGGGCGATGGTTAGCATCATCTATGTCGAGCCCTCGGGCAAACGCCACGCCGTGAATGTCGAGG
>NZ_VRMC01000406.1:0-288 GCF_008369905.1 Pseudonocardia sp. EV170527-09 | reverse complement strand
GTCCCGGTCGAGTTCGGTCCGTGGCAGACCCTGTGGAAACGCCACCGCCGCTATGTCGGTGATGGCACCTGGGATCATGTTCTCGCAGCTCTGTTGACTGATAGCGACTCGGCTGGGCTGGTGGATTGGGCGGTGTCGATCGACTCGTCGATCATCCGCGCCCACCAGCACGCGGCGACCCTGTCTCGAGACGCAGGGGGCAGGATCGAAGTACAAGAATCTGCGCATCGAGCCGCTCGATCACGCCTTGGGCCGCTCCCGCGGCGGGCTCGGCACGAAGGTCCACCA
>NZ_VRMC01000043.1:0-48256 GCF_008369905.1 Pseudonocardia sp. EV170527-09 | reverse complement strand
CAGGTAGCGGCCGGTGGGCTCGGCCAGCGAGATCGGTGGCATGCCGCCAGCGTGGCGAAACCAGCGGGCCCCGACCGGCACGGACACGCCAACCTTCAGTGCTGCCTCGGCTGAGGTGATGCCCGTCGCGATCAGACGCCAGAATTGCCGCTGCACCGCCCACGAGGGCTCAGGCCGCCCGGGCGAGCGCATCGGGGGCCGCAACGCCCGATCCGCGCGCCACTGGCGTCGGGCCTCTTCGGGAACCCCGCTCGTCTTCACGCCCCAGTCTTTCGTCGCCACTGCCGAACACCTCCACGATCAGAGGTGTTGCGACGACCAGTTGAATTCGCCCAGAACACTGGTGTCGTAGTGATCGCCGGAAACGGTGGGACCCGATTCCATCGTATTCTCCCTCTCCGGCGCTCCCACGCACACGTTTCCCGGCGTGGATCCGTCACACCACGAGGAGCATCCCCATGACCAGCGCCGAGCTGTCCGACGTCGAGAAGAAGAGCCTCGAGGAGATTCCGCACCCCTCGCTGCCCGAGGGTTCGAGCATCTACGGCGGGACCAAGGTCTTCCCCGACCTCCAGGCCGAGGACGGCGAGACCTACTTCACCCTGGTGCACGGCATCGCGCACGAGTCCTCGGTCAGCTTCGTGGCCGTGCTGCAGGCGACCCGTGCACTGCGCAAGGGCTTCGAGTCGGCCATGTACTTCTACGGCCCCGGCTCGCTGAACTGCCTGGCCACCCGCGGTTTCCCGACCACCGGCACGTCCGCGTTCCCCGGCGAGCACAACATCAACGACCAGCTCAAGACGTTCATGAGCGAGGGCGGCAAGGTCTACTGCTGCCGCTTCGGGCTGTCGCTGCACGGTGCCCGCGAGGAGGACCTGATCGAGGGCGTCATCCCGACGCACCCGCTCGACGTCCAGGACGCCCTCATCTACTACGCCCGCAAGGGCGCGATCATCAACTCGACCTACCAGCTCTGAGGAGACGGCGGGACGCCGTCGCGTACCGGATCCCGCACCGAGATGCAGCACAGGGCGCCCCGTCGCCCGCCACGCCCGCCGTGGGCTGCATCTCGGTGCGGCCGGGCGCACCGGTCGCCCCCGCCGTACCCGGCCCGTCGCATCCGGCCCGTTGCACCCGGCCGTCGCATCCACGGAGGTCCGCCGCATGTCCGCACCGTCCCGTACCGAGCCCGGTCTGCGGGCCCGCGCCGAGCTCGCCGTCCGCGGCGTGGGGCTCGACCCCGACACCGGCTCCGACACCGACACCGGTGCTGACACCGGCGCCGGGCCGGACCGCCCCTCCGGCGTGACCGACCTCGGCTCGGTCATCCCGCTGCGCCGCCCCGGCGGAGCCGGACCGTCCGCGGACGGGCACGTGCTCGTCGACGGGCTGGCGACCACCGTCCCGATCGTCGCCGACTCCCCGTACCGGCTGCGGGACGGACGGCTGCTGCGCCGCGAGCCCGGCGGCGGCGTGACCGACATGGGCGTCGCCGTCGACACCGTCGCCCGGCCGGCGTTCTACGACCTCACCACCGCCGACGGCGTGTCCTACGAGAAGATCGCCCGCCTGCACGGCAACGACGTGCTCGCCTCGACGGTGGTGCAGACCTGCGTGCGCTACGGCGAGGCCGACCGCTGCCGGTTCTGCGCGATCGAGCAGTCCCTGGCCTCCGGCGCGACGACGGCGGTGAAGACCCCCGACCAGCTCGCCGAGGTCGCCGAGGCCGCGGTCCGCCTGGACGGGGTGCGCCAGATGGTGCTGACCACCGGCACCTCGAACGGCCGCGACCGCGGCGCCCGACACCTGCTGCGCTGCGTGCGCGCGATCCGGGAGCGCGTCCCCGCCCTGCCGATCCAGGTCCAGTGCGAGCCGCCCGCCCCCGACGACCTCGGCGTGGTCGCCGAGCTGGCCGCCGCGGGCGCCGACGCGATCGGCATCCACGTCGAGTCCCTCGACGACGGCGTCCGCCGCCGCTGGATGCCCGGCAAGGCCACGGTCCCGCTGTCCCAGTACTGGGCGGCCTGGGACGAGGCCGTGCGGGTGTTCGGCCCGAACTCGGTGTCGACCTACCTGATCGTCGGTCTCGGTGAGGACCCCGACGAGCTCGTCGCCGGCGCCGCGGAGCTGGTCGCGGCCGGGGTGTACCCGTTCGTCGTCCCCTACCGGCCGCTGCCCGGCACCCTCGCGTTCGCCGACGGGGTGCCCGCACCCGACCCGGACCTGCTCGCCGACGTCACCGACCGGGTCGCCGCGGTGCTCCGCGCCGCCGGGATGCGCGGCGCCGACCAGGCCGCGGGCTGTGCGGCCTGCGGGGCGTGCAGCGCCCTGTCGGCGGCGGGGGGCTGAGCGTGAGCACCACCGACCCGCGCCCCCGCTTCGTGACCGGGGCGCCCCGTCACCTGACCCCGGCACCGCGCTGGATCGCCGACGAGCTGCTCGGCGGCCGCCCGACCCACGCGGGCGGTCCGCCCGCGGTCACGATCCGTGAGGCCCGTGCCGACGATGCACGCGACCCCGGCGTCACCGCGTACCGGGCGCTGCGCCGCGCGGTGTTCTGCGTCGAACAGGGCCTGTTCCCCGACCGACCCACCGCCGACCTCGACGACCACGACGCCGACGGCCGCGTCGTCGTCCTGCTCGCCCACGACGCCGACGGGACCCTGCTCGGCGGGGTACGCCTCGGCCCGGCCAGGGCGACCCACCCCGACATCGGGTGGTGGACCGGCAGCAGGCTGGTGGTGGCCCCCGCCGCACGCCGTCGCGCCGGTGTCCGCGTCGGCGCCGCGCTGGTCCGCGCCGCGTGCGCGCGCGCCGAGGCCGCGGGTGTCCTGCGCTTCGACGCCGACGTGCAGGCCGCGGGCGCGGTCCTGTTCGAGCGGCTCGGCTGGACCCGGGTGCGCGACAGCGTGGTCGCCGGGGCCCCGCACGTCACGATGCGGTGGCCGGTGACCCGCGTCCAGGATCTCGTCGTCGCCACCAAGGCCCCGCTGGGGGCGCTGCTCGGCGGGCTCGGCCCGGCCGGGTTCGTCGGCGACGACGGCGCCCCCGTCCCGGGCAGCGACCTGATCGCCTGCTGCGACGCGATCGTGCCCGCCATGGTCGAGCGCGACCCGGAATGGGCGGGCTGGGCCGGGGTGCTGGTCAACGTCAACGACCTCGCGGCGATGGGCGCCGCCCCGGTCGGGCTGCTCGACGCCGTCGGCGCCCGGGACGCCTCCTTCGCCCACCGCGTGCTGAGCGGCGTGCGCGACGCGGCCACCGCCTACGGCGTCCCGCTGCTCGGCGGGCACACCCAGCTCGACGTGCCCGCGTCGCTGTCGCTGACCGCGCTCGGGCGCACCGACCGGCCCGTCCCCGCCGGTGGCGGGCGTGCCGGGCACCGGGTGCGGCTCACCACCGACCTCGGCGGCGGCTGGCGACCCGGCTACGCCGGACGCCAGTGGGACTCGACGACCTCGCGCACCCGCGCCGAGCTCGCCGCGACCGTCGGCGCCATCGGCCCCGACGCACCGCACCGCCCGGCCGCCGCGAAGGACGTGTCGATGGCCGGGCTCGCCGGGACCCTCGGCATGCTCGCCGAGGCCTCCGGGGTCGGCGTCGTGCTCGACGTCGCCGCCGTCCCCCGCCCCGACGGTGCCACCGCCGGCGACTGGTTCACCTGCTTCCCCGGGTTCGGTCTGCTCACCGCCGACGATCCCGGCGCCCCCGCCCCCGACGCCGGTCCCGCGGTCTCCGCCGAGTGCGGCGAGCTCGTCCCCGGTGCCGGGGTCCGGCTGCGCTGGCCGGACGGCGAGGAGACCGAGGCCGTCGCCGCGGGTGTCACCGGCATGGGCCGCGCCGGCACCCCCGCCCCCCACCCTGAGGAGACCCGATGACGCCCACGACCTTCGGCGCCGCCGCGCAGGGCTTCGTCCGTGACCTCGACGAGGACTTCGACCGGATCGCCGCCACGATCGCCCGCGCCCGCGCCGCCGGGGTGCAGGTGCTCGCGCTGCCCGAGGCGGCGATGGGCGGCTACCTGTCGTCGCTGCACGACGTGCCCGGCACCCCGGCCGACCGGCCCCCGCAGCTGGACCCGGACGGGCCGGAGATCCGGCGGCTGGCCTCGCTGGCCGGGGACATGGTCGTCGCGGCCGGGTACTGCGAGATCGGGGACGACGCGTCCGGCGGGCTGCCCTACAACTCCTGCGTCGCCGTCACCGGTGACGGGGTGCTCGGCCGGCACCGCAAGGTGCACCAGCCGATCAACGAGAACTCCAGCTACGCCGCCGGTGACCGGTTCGCCGCGTTCGACACGCCGTACGGCCGCACCGGCATGATGATCTGCTACGACAAGGCGTTCCCGGAGGCGGCCCGCGCATTGGCCGACGACGGCGCCCGGACCGTGCTGTGCCTGTCGGCGTGGCCGACGTCGCGGACGAACCGGGCCCCGGTGCTCGCCGACGACCGGTGGGCCCGCCGCTTCGACCTGCACGACCGCTCCCGGGCGCTGGAGAACCAGATCGTCTGGGTCTCGGCGAACCAGGCCGGTACCTTCGGCGACATGCAGCTGGTGGCGAGCGCGAAGATCGTCGACCCGGGAGGCGAGGTGCTGGCGACGACCGGCAGCGAGGCCGGTCTGGCCGTCGCGACCGTCGACGTCGACCAGGCCGTGGACGCCGCCCGCCGCGTGATGGGGCACCTGCGTGACCGCCGTCCGGCGGCCTACGGACCGGGTCCGGTCCGCGCGGGGGTGTGAGGTGCGTGTCGCCGCGGCGGGCGCGAACTTCACCCGGGACGTCGCGTTCGACCTGGAGCGGATCGGCGTGATCGTCGCGCACGCCCGGGAGCAGGGCGTGAGCGTGCTGGTGCTGCCCGACGGTGCGCTCGGCGGCTACGTGCACGACCTGCGCAGCCCCGACCCGGCCGACGACGCGGTGCTGCCGCCCGAGCTCGACCCGGACGGCCCCGAGGTGCGCGCGGTCGCCGCGCTCGCCAGGGAGATGGTGGTGTGCGTCGGGTTCTGCGAGGCCGGACCCGAGCCGGGGGTCCGCTGGAACTCCGCGGTCTGCCTGACCGGCGACGGCGTGCTCGGCAGGCACCGGAAGGTGCACCAGCCCGCGGGTGTGGCCGGGCTGTTCGCCGCCGGGGACGGGTTCACCGCGTTCGACACCCCCGCCGGCCGGATGGGGATGCTGATCGACCACGACAAGACCTTCCCCGAGTCGGCCCGCTCCCTGGCGCTCGACGGCGCGCAGCTGCTGGCCTGCCTGTCGGCCTGGCCGACCTCGCTGACCAACCGGGCGCCCCGGATGGCGCAGGACCGCCAGGCCCGGCTGTTCGACCTGTACGACCAGTCCCGCGCCGCGGAGAACCAGGTGCTGCTGCTCTCGGCGAACCAGAGCGGGCGCAACGGCTCGCTGCACTTCCTGGGCCGGGCGAAGGTCGTCGGGCCGGGCGGGGACATCCTGGCCCGCACCTGGTCCAAGGGCGGGCTCGCCGTCGCCGACGTCGAACCCGCCGAGATGATCGGCTCCGCCCGCGCGGTGCTGCACCACCTCAAGGAACGCCGACCCGACCTCTACCGGGGCTGAGCGGTGCGGATCCGGCTGTCCACCTACTCCACCAAGCCGCGCGGCGGGGTCGTGCACACCCTCGCGCTGGCCGAGGCGCTCGCCGCCGCCGGGCACGACGTCGCGGTGTTCTCACTGGCCCGGGGCGGGGACGCCGGCTTCTTCCGGGCCGTCGACCCCCGCGTCGCGGTGCACCTGGTCGAGGTGCCCGAGATCGACGGCGAGACCGTCGGCGCCCGCATCCTCCGCTCGATCGACCTGCTGGCCGCCGGGTTGGCCGAGGCCCCGCCCGTGGACGTGCGGCACGCCCAGGACTGCCTGTCCGCCAACGCCGAGGGTCGCGCGCACGGCTACGGCTCGCTGCTGCGCACCGTGCACCACCTCGACGAGTTCAGCACCCCCGAGCTGGCCGCCTGCCACGAACGCGCCCTGGTCGGACCGGCGGCGCTGGTGTGCGTCTCCCGGGCCGACGCCGCCGAGGTGCGCGCCGGCTGGGGCCGGGAGGCGACCGTGATCGGCAACGGTGTCGACGCCGCCCGCTTCGCCCGGGCCGCCGACACCGGTGCCGGCTCGCCGTGGCGGGACCGGTTCGGTCGCTACGTGCTCTACGGTCGGCGGGATCGAACCGCGCAAGGGCACCGCCGACCTGGTCGAGGCGATGGCGCTGCTCGGCCCGGGGACCCGCCTGGTGATCGGCGGCGGCGAGACGCTGTTCGACTACCGCGACTACCGGTCCCGGGTGCTCGCCCGGGCCGAGGAGCTGGGCGTCGTCCCGGAGATCCTCGGCCCCGTCGACGACGACGCGCTCCCCGGTCTCATGGCCGGCGCGGCGGCGTTCGCGTTCCCGTCGGCCAAGGAGGGCTTCGGCCTGGCCGCGATGGAGGCACTGGCCGCCGGTGTCCCGCTGGTGACCCGGGACCTGCCGGTGCTGCGCGAGGTCTTCGGCGACGCGGCACGGTTCGCCCGCGACCCGGCCGGGTTCGCCGCGGCACTCACCGACGCGCTGGCCGTCCCCGACCCGCGGCGCGCGGCCGCCGGGCGTGCGCTGGCCGCCGCACACACCTGGTCGACGGCGGCGGACCGACACGCGGACCTCGACCGCGCCCGCCTCGCCACCGTGGGGTGACGGAGGACACACCGACTGCGCTAGCCTGGGGCGACCACACGACGTCGACGTCCGGGGGTACGCCGATGCCTGCTCACGAGGCACCCGCTGCGGCCATCGTCGTGCCCCTGTGCCGCGCCGCCCGCCACGGCGACGCCGCCGGGGCCCGCTGCCCGCACTGCGCCCGCCCCACCCGCGACGACCGCGACGCCGTCGTGCTGCGGCTGCCCCGGCTGCGCGGCCACGAGGTGCTCGCCGGCGAGCTCTGACCACCGGTCGCACATCGGTCGCACACCGGTCGCGCACCGCTCCGCCCACCCGCGGCGGTCCGCCTGTACCCGCGCTGATCGCCCTGTACCTGCGCTGATCCGTCGCCGCGCGGGCATCCTCGTTCGCGCGGTGATCCCCTGTTCGCGCAGTGACCCGCCGCGCGCGGTGATCCGCCGGGCGCGCGGTGATCCGCCGCGCGCGCGTGTCCGGATGCGCGCACCGAGCGGATCAGCGCGCGCACCGGGGATCACCGGTACCGGTGCTCGTCCACAATCGTGGGATTGCTCCACAGGAGGCGAACCCGTCCCGGTGTGGTGGCCGGATCCGGGCAGGGTCGGGACCGTGGACGAACCGCTGCTGCGCCGCGACCTGCTGAGACTCGGGACGACCGAGGCCGAGATCCGTACCGCCCTGCGCACCGGTCGCTGGGTCGGTCTGCGTCCGGGTGTGTACCTGGAGACCGGCGACGAGCGTCTGCGGTTCGCGTCCACACGGCACGCGACCCTGGTGGAGGCGACGTTCCCCGCCCTCGCCCCCGGGGCCGTGGTCAGCGGTCCCTCCGCCGCCGTGCGGCACGGCCTGCCGGTCTGGGGCGTCCCCCTGACCACGGTGCACGTCACCCGGGACCGCGCGTCCGGCGGGCGCGGCGGGCCACGGCTGCGCGTGCACGCCTCGCCCCTGGCCGACGGCGAGGTCGTCGACGTCGACGGCATCCCGACGACGTCGGTGGCCCGCACCGTCGTCGACGTCGCCCGCACCGCGCCGTTCGAGACCGCCGTGGCCGTCGCCGACGCGGCACTGCACCGACATCTGGTCACGCCCGACCGTCTGCGCGACGCGGTGCTCGCCGCCTGCGGACGCCACGGGATCGGCCGGGCCCGGGCCGTCGTCGCCTTCGCCGACGCCCGCGCGGACGGGCCGGGCGAGTCGCGCAGCCGCGTCCGGATGGCGCGCCTGAACGTGGCGACCCCCGTACTGCAGCACCCCGTGCTCGACGACCGCGGTCACCGGATCGGCGTCATCGACTTCTGGTGGCCGGACCACGGGGTGATCGGGGAGTTCGACGGCCTGGGCAAGTACGGGCGGTCGGTGCGTCCGGGAGAGGGCGCGGCGGACGCCGTCGTCCGGGAGAAGCGGCGCGAGGACGCCCTGCGGGCCCGACCCGAGGTGCGCACGGTCGTGCGCTGGACCTGGGACGACCTGGACGACTTCGCCGCCGTCGCGCACCACCTCCCCCGGGCAGCATGATCCGCACCCCGCGCGGTGATTCGCGGCCCGCGCGTGCCTCGACGCGCGCGCGGAGCGGATCACCGCGCGGCAAAGGGATCACCAGGCGGGCGGGGGATCGCCGGAGCAAGCGGGGGATCACCGCGGCGGGCTGCGCGGATCGGCGCGGTGCCGGTAGGCCGGCGCGGCAGCGGACCGGCGCGGCGGCGGATCGGCGGCCGGCGGCGGACCGGCGTCGGGACCCCGGTCAGTCGGGCGGGCGCAGGACCGTCGGTCCGAGTACGCGGCAGGCCAGCAGCGCCACCTCGACGTCGAGCCGGTCGTCGCCGAGGGGCCGGCCCCGCACCTCCTCGGCGCGACGCAGCCGGTACTGCACGGTGTTCTTGTGCAGGTGCAGCTCGCCCGCCGCGGCGGCGAGGCTGCCGCCGCCGCGCAGGTAGGCCGCGAGGGTGTCGCGGAGCCGGGCGTGCTGCTCGTCGTCGATCGCGAGGTCGCCGAGGATCTCGGCGACCCGGTCGGCGAGCAGGTCGGTGCCCGCGTCGAGCAGCAGCAGCGGACCGAGGTCGTCGGCGGTGGTGACCGGGAGCCGGGCGGCGGGAGCGGCGGCGGTGACCACCTCCTGCACCCGGCGGGCCCGGCGGTGCGCGCCGCGGAACCCGTCGAGGCCGCGGCCGGGACCGCCGAGCGCGACCCACACCGGGCCGGGCGGCAGGGTGACCGGGCCACCCCCGCCCTGGTACCAGGCCCAGGAGGTGACCGCGTCCGGGGCGACGACCAGCGGGGCGCGTGAGCAGCCCAGGGCGACGCCGAGGTCGACGACGGCGCGTTCCAGGGCCCGGCCGGGATCGGGGGCGTCCGGGTCGACCCAGAGCACCGCGGCCACGTGCTCCCCCGCGACCGGGTGACCGAGCGCCGCCTCGACCTCGGTGACGGTCCCGCCGCGCCCGGCGAGCACGGCGTCGACCATCGCGAGCCGGGCCGCGTCGCGGCGGCGGACCCAGCCGTCGCGTTCGGCCTGGTGGACCGCGACCATCTCCTCGGAGACCCGGTCGACGTAGCCGAAGGCGACCGCCGTGAGCGCCCCGACGGCGTCGCCGACCTCGGCGGTCCCCAGCCCGGACCCGGCGATGCGGCCGATGAGCTCCTGCTGGAACACCGACTGCCCCAGCCGGTAGGCCCGCAGGACGACCGTGACCGGAACCCCCTGCTGGGCGAGGCGGCGGGCGATCTCCCCGGCGACCGGGGGCAGTGGCACCTCGCCCGGCGGTCGGCCGGTCAGCACGACCAGCGCCCCCTCCAGCGACCCCTGCACGGTGGCGACCAGCAGCTCGCGCACGCGGGGGTCGCGGCCGAGCTCGGGCAACCCGGCGTCGATCTCGGCGAGCACCCGGGCGCCGAGCGCCTCGACGTCGTCACGGACCTCGGCCGCGAGGCGGGCGAGCAGGTCGGTCACCGTCGACACGGGACCGACCGTAGCGCGACGCCCGCCCGGCTCCGGGGATCCGGTGCGGGGCGGGCGTCGTGCGGAGGTGCTCAGCTCTCCAGGGCCAGTGCGCGGGCGGGGCAGGCGCGGACGGCGGCGTCCACGTGCGACCGCTCGGACTCGGGCGGGTGCTCGTCGCGGACGACGACCACGTCGTCCTCCCCCACCTCGAACCAGCCGTCGGCCATCGCCTCGCACATCCCGATGCCCTGGCAGGCGTCGAGGTCGGCGACGATGCGCATCAGACCTCCTCGGTGGTGAGGGCGACGAAGTCGACCTTCTCGCGGACCTCGCAGTCCGGGCAGCACCAGTCGTCGGGGATCTGCGACCACGGGGTGCCCGCCGGGAAGCCCTCGGCCTCGTTGCCCACGGCGACCTCGTAGGTGTGGCCGCAGCCGGGGCAGCGGGCGGCGGTGACGGCGTCACTCTGGGCCCGCCGGGTGACGTCGGCCGCGGTCTCCGCGGCCGGGGCCGGGTCGGCGGGCGGCGGGTACGCGCCGAGCAGCTTCTCGCGCTTGCCGGGCTGCAGGTTGGCATGGCGCAGGTCGCCGTCGTAGTGGGCCACCACCAGCGGGTCCATCAGCCGGCGGAACACCGGCGGGACGGTCGCGGCCAGCATCATCCCGGTGTAGCCGGTCGGCAGGACCGGGGCCTCCGGGAAGTCGCGCAGCGTCTGGAACCGGCGGACCGGGTTCGCGTGGTGGTCGGAGTGGCGCTGCAGGTGGTAGAGCAGCACGTTGGTGGCGATGTTGTTGGAGTTCCAGGAGTGCTCGGGCAGCACGCGCTCGTAGCGGCGGCGGTCCGGCGGGCCGACCTTCTGGCGCAGCATCCCGTAGTGCTCCATGTAGTTCACCAGCTCGAGCAGGGTGAACCCGAAGACGGCCTGGATCAGCAGGTAGGGCAGCACGCCCCAGCCGAACAGCGCGATGATCGCGCCCCAGAGGACCAGCGACATCAGCCAGGCGTTCAGCACGTCGTTGCCGATCCGGAACGGGTGCCGGTCGCGGCGGGCGTAGCGCTTGCGCTCCAGGCGCCAGGCGCTGGTCAGCGAGCCCAGGACGGTGCGCGGCCAGAAGCGGTAGAAGCTCTCGCCCATCCGGGCCGAGGCCGGGTCCTCCGGGGTGGAGACGCGCACGTGGTGGCCACGGTTGTGCTCGACGTAGAAGTGGCCGTAGAAGCTCGGGGCGAGCGCGATCTTCGCGGCCCAGCGCTCGACGTCCTCGCGCTTGTGGCCCAGCTCGTGGGCGGTGTTGATCGCGACGCCGGCGACGGTGCCGAGCGTGACCGCGAGTCCGATGTTGCCGATCACCGGGGCGCCCGCGGTGGCGATGTACCACATGCCCGCGAACAGGCCCGCGTACTGCAGCGGGAGGTAGGCGTAGGTGACCCAGCGGTAGTACCGGTCCTCCTCCAGCTCCTCCATGATCTCGTCCGGAGGGTTCGTCGGGTCCTTGCCCGCGAACAGGTCGATCACCGGGACGATCACGAGGACGACGATCGGGCCCAGCCACAGCGCCACCGACCAGCCGGTGGCCAGGTGCAGCCCGATCGCGAGGAACGGCAGCACCGGCACCAGCAGGCCGAGCAGCCAGGCGTAGCGCTTGCCGTCCTGCCAGGTGTGTTCACCGTTCACCGGTTCGGACAGTGCATAGGTCCGCATCGGGTTCCTCCTCGCGTCGGCTCTGACGGAACGTTGCGAGCAGACGTTAGGGAGATCGGTCCGCGATTCCTCGGTCGTCGGGACCGAAGATCGGCGCCCCGTTCGGTCCCGCGGACCGAACGGGGCCCTGTTCAGCGGTCCCAGCGGAACAGCCGGACCGCGCCCACCGCACCGACCAGCACCGCGACGACCAGCCCGACGACCGCCCCGGTGTCCGGCGGGACCCCGCGCCACGCCGTCCCGAGCAGCTCCGACGTCGCGCCGTAGGGCAGGGTCCGGCCGATCTCGGCGAGCGGACCGGGCAGCGTCCGCGGGTCGCCGAACATGCCGCCCAGGAGCCCGGTGGCGAAGAACAGCAGCACCCCGCCCGCGACGGCCGCGTTCGCCGTCGGCGCCAGCGCCGCGACCAGCGCCCCCACCGCGAAGAACGCCGCCGCGCCCAGGACGAGCCCGCCCAGCGCCGCCCACGGCGCGGCGGGCATCCGCGCGCCGAACACCGGCACCGCGACCGCCAGCGCGACGCCGACACCGGCCGCGACCTGCCCGACCCCGACCACCGCCTGCGCGACCAGCACCGGGGCCGCGCCCGCGGGGGTGACCCCGAGCCGGCGCAGGACCCCGCCGCGGCGGTAGGACGCGACGAAGCTCGGCACGTTCACCATGCCGACCAGTGCGAGCACCGTGGCGACCGCGATCGGGAGCCCGACGACCTCCACCACCGAACGGCCGCCGAGCACGTCCGGGGTCAGCTCAGGCACCGTCGCGCCGACCATCACCAGGATCAGCAGCGGCAGCACCAGCGGGACCACCAGTCCCGCGGTGTCCCGGGCGACCATTCTGGACTCCGCGGCGACGAGTGCCCGCCACCCGGCGAGCGGCAGCCCGGACCGGACCGGGGCGCTCACGCCGCCACCTCCCCCGCCGTCGCCGGGCGGTCGGCGCGGACCCGGTGCCCGGTCAGCGCCAGGAACGCCTCGTCGAGGCCGGGACGCTCGGCACGCAGCCCGGTGGCGACGACACCCTGCCGGACGAGCTCCGCGCCGACCGGGCCGAGCAGCTCGCCCTCGCCGGTCACGGTGACGTCGTGCCCGACCCGGCAGACCTCCGCGACGCCGGGCAGGGCGAGCAGCGCAGCCCGGTCGAAGGCGGCGTCGGTCCGGAACCGGACGCGGTCCGCGAGCCCGGCCGCCGCGACGAGCCCGGCCGGGGCGGCGTCGGCGACGACCCGGCCGGCGTCGAGCAGCAGGACCCGGTCGCAGAGCCGCTCGACCTCGTCCATCCGGTGGCTGACCAGCAGCACCGCGACCCCGTCGGCGGTGAGGTCGCGCACCAGGTCGAGCACGGTCTCCCGGGACGCCGGGTCCAGACCGGTGGTCAGCTCGTCGAGGATCACCACCCGGGGTGCCCCGACCAGCGCGAGCGCCACCGACAGGCGCTGGGCCTGGCCGCCGGAGAGCCGGTCGAACCGGGTCCCGGCCTGCGCGGACAGCCCGACCGCCTCGAGCAGCTCCACCGGGTCGCGCCCGGTGCGGTGCAGGGACCGGTGCAGGTGCACCAGCTCGGCGGCGGTGAGCATGTCGTGCAGGGCGGCCTCCTGCAGCTGCACCCCCAGGACCGCGCGGACGGCGCGCCGGTCCCGGCGCGGGTCCAGCCCGAGCACCCGCACCGTGCCGGAGTCGGGGGCGCGCAGCCCCGCGACACACTCGACGGTCGTCGTCTTGCCGGCCCCGTTGGGTCCGAGCAGCCCGACGACCGACCCCGCGGGCACCGACAGGTCGACCCCGTCGGCGGCCACCGTCTCGCCGTAGCGCTTGTGCAGCCGGTGCACCTCGATCGCATCCATGCCGGTCACGGTGGCGGCCGGACGGGGGCCGGGGTCAGTGCCGGACGTCGTGAACCCGGGCCATGACTTCCGGCACTGGGGACCCCGCCGCGCCGTGCCCTACCGTGTCCGACGTGCGCCGGATCGACCCGAACGTCGTGGCCGGACTCATCATGAGCGTGCTGTGCGGGGTCCTCGCCGTCCCGGTGGCGCTGGAGCAGGCCGCCGGGGTCGCGAGCCCCCTCGGCCCGCCGTGGCTGTGGTGGGTCGCCTACGCCGCGTTCCTCGTCGCGCTGGTGGTGGGGGGCTGGCTGGACGAGGTCGTCGGCGTGACCGCGACCCGGGCGCTGCTCGCGCTGATGGTGCTCGCCGCGGCGGCGCTGGTCCTGATCGGCGCGTCGTTCGGCTGGCTGCCGATCTTCCTCGTCGTGACCGCGGCCATCTCCACCTACCACCTGCCGGGCCGGGTCACCGCCGCGATCATCGTGGTCAACGTCGGGGTGGCCGCGGTGGCGACGCTGATCGCGGGGGAGTCGGTGCAGGTCGCGGCGGTGACCGGCGCGATCTACCTGCTGCTGCAGAGCGCCTCGGTGCTGCTCCTCGTGACGCTGCACCGCGAGGAGGCGTCGCGACGGCGGCTGGCCGCCGCGCACGCCGAGCTCGCGGCCGCGGGCGCCGCGCTCGCCGAGACCAGCCGGACACAGGAGCGGCTGCGGATCTCCCGCGAGCTGCACGACCTCGTCGGGCACCAGCTCACCGCGCTCGCCCTGGAGCTGGAGATCGCCACGCACACCGGCGCCGACCCGGGCGGGCACGTCGCGCGGGCCCGCGCGCTGGCCGGTGACCTGCTCACCGACGTCCGCACGACCGTCGGGCAGCTGCGCGGCCGCGCACCCGACCTGGCGGCCGCCCTGGAGCGGATCGCCGAGCAGCTGCCCCGCCCGGTGGTGCACGTGCACGTCGCCGACGGGGTCGCCGCCGACGAGGAGCGGACCCTCGCGGTGGTCCGCTGCGTGCAGGAGATCCTCACCAACGCCATCCGGCACGGCGACGCGGACACCGTGTGGATCGACCTGTCCCCCGTACCCGGCGGCGGCCTGCGGCTGTCCGCCCGCGACGACGGCCGCGGCCCCGCCGCCGACGTGGTCCCCGGGAACGGGCTGCGCGGCCTCGACGAACGGGCCGGGGCGTTCGGCGGGTCGGTCGACTGGGGCCCCGCCACACCGCGCGGGTTCGTCGTCACGGCGGTGCTGCCGTGACCGGGCCGACGACGCCCGGTGGCCGGCCGGTGCGTGTGGTGCTCGTCGACGACCAGACCCTGGTCCGGCACGGCATCCGCGGGCTGCTCGGCCTGGCCGACGGGGTCGAGGTCGTCGCCGAGGCCGGGGACGGCGCGGAGGGGGTGGCCGCCGTCGTCGAGCACGACCCGGACGTGCTGCTGCTGGACCTGCGCATGCCCCGTCGCGACGGGCTGTGGGCGCTGACCGAGCTGCGCTCGCGCGGGCTCGACGTGCCGGTGCTCGTCCTCACCACCTTCGACGACGACGAGCTGGTCCTGTCCGCGCTGCGCGCCGGGGCCCGCGGATACCTGCTCAAGGACGTGACCCTCGACCAGCTCGTCGGCGCGGTGCGGACCCTCGCCGACGGCGGCACCCTGATCAGCCCGGCCGTCACCGACCGGTTGCTGCGCGCGGTGCGCGACGGCCCGCCCCCGGCCGACGACGTCTCCGGCGTCGCCCCGCAGGACCTCTCGGCCCGCGAGGTCGAGGTGCTGCGGCTGCTCGCCGCCGGGCACAGCAACCGTGAGATCGCGCAGGCCCTCGTGCTGGCGGAGGGCACGGTGAAGAACCACGTGTCCAGCGTGCTGCTGAAACTGGGCACGCGGGACCGGACCCGCGCCGTGCTGCGGGCCCTGCACCACGGTCTGCTCGACCCGCCACGGGGCCGGGACGGGGTCTGACCCGACCGTCCGACGGTGACGCGGCGGCGGGTCACGATCGCGCTCCGTGGTCACCGGTGTCACCCGTTCCGACGCGATTGAGCTGTCCGTTCCCGGGTAACCCTCACTCGGCCGAGTGAGGATCGACGGAAGGCTCGTCATGACCGACACACAGAGGGACCTCCGTTCCGGACTCCGTCGGTGTCGTCGTCGGACGGGCGCCTGCCGCCGATCCGCCGGCGGCCTCCGGTGACGCAGGACCTCGCCCGGGCCACCGACGCCGTCAGCAGGCTGATCGACGAGCTCGGTCCGACCGTCAGCCGGGACGCCGTGGTCGCCGCCGTCGCGCAGGCCTGCGACGATCTGCGCGGCAGCCCGGTGGGTGCGCTGCCCGAGCTGGTCGAGCGGCTGGCCCGGGCCCGCCTGGAGCAGTCGACCGCCGGCCTCTGAGCCACCCGCCCCGGCATGGGGAGCCGGGCGTCCGGGTACCCCCGCCCGGTGAGCGACGACGAGAACGACACCGGACGCGCGAGTCCCCCGATCGACCCGGCACGTGCGCTCGACGAACTCGAGGAACGCGTGCTCGGCAAGCGGGTCGACGCCGGCGACACCGAGGCCGACCGCGAGGAGTCGTCCGAGGACACGACGTCCGAGGGCGCGGCCGAGCCGGAACCCGTCGAGGGTGCCGGCGAGCCGGACGACGCCGGAACCGGGGTGGACGCCCCCACCGACTGAGGCGATCCCGCCCCCCGGGCGCCCCTCGCGGGCCCGGCGCGGTCGTCCGGGTCCGGACGCAGCCCGACCGGACCCGGACGCACTGTGTCACGCCCCGATGGTGACGTGCGGGACACAAGCGACATACGTTGCCTTCTCGACAGTGCCGTCCGAGGAGGTACGCATGACCGACGTGTCCGACCGTTCCGCACCACCGGGTACCGGGACCCGTTCCCGCGCCCGGGTCATCGCCCTGTGCTGGACGGCGATCGTCGTCGACGGCTACGACCTCATCGTCTACGGCACCGTGCTGCCCACCCTGATCTCCGGCGAGTGGGCGCTCGACGCGGGCACCGCGGGTTGGATCGGGTCGCTGGCACTGGTCGGCATGCTCGTCGGCGCGCTGCTGGCCGGGACCGTCACCGACCGCCTCGGCCGGCGCCGGCTGATGATCATCTGCATCGCCTGGTTCTCGGTCGCGATGGCGCTGTGTGCCCTCGCGCCGTCGCCGGAGGTGTTCGGCCTGCTGCGGTTCGTCGCGGGCGTCGGGCTGGGCGGGGTGGTGCCGACCGCGATCGCGCTGACCGTCGAGTACGCCCCGGCCGGGCGGCGCAACGCGGCGAACGCCCTGATGTTCTCCGGCTACTCCGTCGGCGGCGTCGTCGCGGCGCTGTCCGGGATCGTGCTGCTGGAGCAGCTGGGCTGGCGGGCGCTGTTCTGGATCGGCGCCGGGGTCGGCGCGGTGCTGCTCGTCGTCGTCGCGGTGGCGTTGCCGGAGTCGGTGGCCTACCTGGTCGGGCGCGGTCGCCGCGCGGAGGCGGCCGCACTGGCCGCCCGCTACGGGATGCCGGTCCCCGACGACGCCCCACCCGGTGCCGGCCGCGCCGGGCTGCGTGCGCTGCTCGACCGCCACCACCTGCGCGGCACGCTGCTGTTCTGGGTCGGCACCGGGTTCGGGCTGCTGCTGGTCTACGGCCTCAACACCTGGCTCGCCCAGATCATGCGCCAGGCCGGCTACCCGCTGGGCGGGGCACTGGCGTTCCTGCTGGCGCTCAACCTCGGCGCGATCGTCGGGGCGCCGCTGCTCGGGGCGCTCGCCGACCGGGTCGGGCCACGCCCGGTGGTGACCGGGATGTTCCTCACCGCGGCGGCGTCGATCCTGCTGCTGATGAACCGCTTCCCGACGCCGGTGCTGCTCGGCCTGATCGCCGTCGCCGGGGCCTGCACGATCGGTACGACGATCATCGTGAACTCCTACACCGCCACCTTCTACCCCGAGCACCTGCGCGCCGCCGGGCTCGGCTGGTCGCTGGGGATCGGCCGGATCGGGGCCATCGCGGGTCCGCTCTACGGCGGCGTCGTGATGGCGACCGGGGCCGGGTTCGCCGCGAACTTCCTCGCCTTCGCGATCCCCGCCGTGCTGGGCGCGATCGTCATGGTGCTGGTGCCCCGGGGCGCCGCCACGCACTCGTGACGGGGTCGGGCGGGACGATGGAGCCGCGACGGGCGAGCAGCGCACGACGCCGTCCTCGACGGCGCGTGTCGTCCCTCCGCGCTCATCGCGCGACCTCCTCAGCCAGCGCGGTCATGCCCGCCGCGACCTCGGCGAACGACGTCGACAGCGGCGCGAGCCCGATCCGGATGCCGTCCGGGGCGCGGAAGTCGCCGATCACGCCGCGCTCCCAGAGCCGGGCGTTGACCTCGGCGAAGTCGGACCGGCGCAGCGTGACGTGCCCGCCGCGGCGCTCGGGGTCGCGCGGTGAGGCGACCTGCACACCGTGCCGGGCGAGCAGGGTGTCGGCCAGGTCGAGGGCGAACGTCGTCAACCGCAGCGACTTCGCCCGGACCGCGTCGATCCCGGCCTCGGCGAGCAGCTCCACGCCGCACTCCAGCGGCACCGAGGCCAGCACCGGCGGGGTACCGGACAGCAGCGCCCGCACGTCGGGCGCCGGCTCGTGGCCGGGGCCCATCGCGAACGGGGCGCGGTGGCCGAACCAG
Organism: Pseudonocardia sp. EV170527-09; assembly: GCF_008369905.1. NCBI lineage: Bacteria > Bacillati > Actinomycetota > Actinomycetes > Pseudonocardiales > Pseudonocardiaceae > Pseudonocardia > Pseudonocardia sp. EV170527-09. Next base: position 30,483 of record NZ_VRMC01000043.1, on the reverse strand, counting down.
CCGGTGATCGGCTGGCGCAGCGCGCCGGTGTGCCGGGCGGCGAGGTAGCCGAACGCGGGCGCCCCCGGCCCGCCGTTCAGGTACTTGTAGCCGCAGCCGACCGCGAGGTCGGCGCCCCAGGCATCGAGCTCGACCGGGACCGAGCCGACCGAGTGCGACAGGTCCCAGAGCACCAGGGCACCGGCGTCGTGCGCGACCCGGGTGATCGCGGGGCCGTCGGCGAGGAACCCGGACCGGTAGGCGACGTGGGACAGCAGCACCAGCGCGGTGCGCGGCCCGACGGCCGCCGCGACCTGCTCCGGGGTCACCCCGGCGGCCGGGTCGGACTCGATCCAGCGCAGCGACGCGCCGCGCTCGGCGGCGATGCCCTCGACCACGTAGCGGTCGGTCGGGAAGTTGTCGGTGTCGACGACGATCTCGTCCCGGCCGTGCGCCGCGCGCTCGTCGAGGGCGGCACGGGCCAGCTTGTAGAGCAGCACCGTGGTGGAGTCGGCGACGACGACCTGCCCCGGCGCCGCCCCGAGCGCGGCGGCGCCGATCCGGTCGCCGAGGGTGCGCGGACGATCGATCCAGCCCTCGTCCCAGCCGCGGATCAGCCGGGTGCCCCAGTCCGCGCGGACGAAGCGCTCCATGCGTTCGGCGGCCGCACGCAGCGGGCGGCCCAGGGAGTTGCCGTCGAGGTAGGCGACGACGCCGTCGGCGGGCAGGAACCGCTCCCGGAGGGCGGCGAGCGGGTCCTCGGCGTCGAGGCGGGCGGCGACGGCCGCCGGGTCGGGGTGGACGGTCATGGGTGTCCCTCCGGTCGACGTGTGCCCGGGCGGCGCGGCCCCGGTGCGAGCCGCGGCTCCGGGCCCATCCTGCCGGGTTCCGGCTCCTAGCCGCGCCAGCGACGCTCGTAGCGTTCCCGCGCGGCCTCGCGGGTCCCCTCGTCGGCCTTCTCGCGCACCGCGGCGGCGTGCCCCACCGGGTACCCCGCCTTGGCGACGCGGTGCTCGGCGGACTCGTACATGTAGGCGAGCGAGTAGAAGTAGCCGAGGATCGCCCCGGCCAGCACCGACAGCGCCCGGACGTACACCGGGCCGGGGATCAGCAGGTAGAGCAGCACCCCGATCGGCAGCAGCTGCACGGTGGTGCGCACCAGGTGACGCAGCTGCCAGGTCCGGGTGGTGACGTCGTGCAGGACCCAGCCCCGGAGCCGGGAGGGCAGCCCGGCGCCGTAGGCGTAGGCCACCCACTGGACGGGGTTCGGCCGCTGATCCATTGTTGGTCCCCCAATTCTTGGTGCACCAACAATGTACGATGGGCGCCATGCCGAGCGCATCCCCGGGTGACGGCGACCTCCTCCGGCTCGACCGTCAGGTCTGTTTCGCCCTCGCCGTCGCGGCCCGCAACGTCATCGCGCTGTACCGGCCGCTGCTGGAGCCGATGGGGCTGACCCACCCGCAGTACCTGGTGCTGCTCGCGCTGTGGGAGCGGTCCCCGCGCTCGCTCGGCGACCTGGCCCGGGAGCTGGCGCTCGACCCCGGCACGCTGTCACCGCTGCTCAAGCGGCTCGAGGCCGCCGGTCTGGTCGACCGGCGCCGGGTCCCGGGTGACGAGCGGACGATGGCGGTGTCGCTCACCGACGCCGGGTGGGCGCTGCGGGCGCGGGCCGAGGCGATCCCGGCGGCGATCGTGGACCGGCTCGGGATGCCGCTGCCGGAGTTGGAGGAGCTGCGGACGGTGCTGGACCGGGTGATCGCCGCGTCGCGCGGCTGACCGGGGCGGTGGTGCGGGCCGGTCGCCGGCCGTACCGTCTCCGCCGTGCTGATGACCGCAGGCAAGGCCGTCCTGCTCCTGGTCGACCTGCAGGAGCGCCTGGTCCCCGCGATGCACGACGGCGATCGCGTCGTCGAGCGCGCCGCCCGGCTCGCCGAGGCCGCGACCCTGCTGGAGGTCCCGGTGCTGGCCACCGAGCAGGTCCCGGAGAAGCTCGGCCCGACCGTCGAGCGGCTCGCCGGCCTGCCACACCTGGTGATGCCCAAGACCCGCTTCGCCGCAGACGACGGCGTGCTGCTCCCGCCCGGCCGCACCGAGATCGTCGTCGCCGGGGTGGAGGCGCACGTCTGCGTGCTGCAGACCGTGCTGGAGCTGCGCGCCGAGGACCGCCGGGTGGTGGTCGTCGCCGACGCCGTCGGGTCCCGGTTCCCGCAGGACGAGCAGCTGGCGCTGGAGCGGGCGCGCGCGGCCGGGGCGGAGATCGTCACCTCGGAGATGGTGCTGTTCGAGTGGCTGCGCGACGCCGCGCATCCGCGCTTCCGCGAAGTCCAGAAGCTGCTGAAGTAGGCCCGGTCACCCGTTGCGGGGCTGCAGGTAGGCCGGGTCCGGGTCGGGCAGCGGCACGTCGGCCCGCCCGGCGACCAGCGGGTCGACGGCGGCGAAGAACGGCGGCGCCGCGACGGTCCCGCCGAACGCGCCGTGCCCGCAGTCGCCCAGGTGCACGGGGTCGCCGGGGCAGATCTCCGACGGGTTCGGGCCGTCGGCGAACACCATCGAGGACCCCGCCACGCCGTCGATGCCGCCGGTGGCCCCGACGAACGCGACCGACTCCGAGGAGTTCGTCGTGCCGGTCTTGCCGATCGTGGGGTGCGTCCAGCCCGCGGCCCGCGCCGCGGCCGCCGAGGTGCCGGTCACGGTGTCGCCACCGAGGCCGGCGGCCAGGGTGTGCGCGACGCCGGGGGCGACGGCCTGCTCGCAGGCGGGCCGGTTCACCGGCACCGCCGCACCGTCGCGGCCGGTCACCGACAGCACCGCGTCCGGGGCGCACCAGACGCCGTCGCTCTGGATCGTCGCAGCGACGTTCGCCTCCTCCAGCGTGGACACCGGGCTGACCCCGAGGGTGAACGACGGGAGGTTCGCGAAGAACTGCGACTGCGGCTGGGAGATCCGGGCGTCCGGCGACGAGGGGTCCGGCGTCCCGCCTGCCGCGTTCGACGCCAGGGTGTCGCGCAGCCCGAGCCGGCGCGCCATGTCCACCACCCGGGGGATCCCGGTGCGTTCCTCGAGGTCGACGAACGCGGTGTTCGGCGAGGTCGCGAGCGCGACGGGCAGCGGGATCGGGTCCGGGTAGTTCGGTGTGTCGTTGCTGACGGGGTAGCAGCTGCTCCCCGCGCCGGGGAAGCACGCCGAGGCCGGGTCGGGCAGCGTGCTGTCGTAGCCGACGGTGCCCGCCTCCAGAGCCGCGGCGGTGGTGAAGATCTTGAAGGTGGACCCGGCGCCGAAGACGTTCGACGGCGCGGCGACGAGGTCGCGCGTGGTGTCGCCGGCCGCGGCGTCGGTGCCGGGCCGGCGGTTGGCGACCATGGCGAGGATCTGGTGGTCGCCGGTGGCGGCGTCGCCGTGGCCGGGCCGGATCAGCGCCAGGGTGTTGGCGACGCCGTCCTGGGTGCGCGGCACGTTCGCGTCGACCGCCTGCTGCGCCGATGCCGTCGCGGCCGGGTCGAGGGTGGTGCGGATCGTGTAGCCGCCGGTGTCGAGCTGCTGCTCGGTGAACCCCGCCTTCTCCAGCTCGGACACCGCGTACTCGCAGAGGAACCCGGCGCCGTCGGTGGCGCCGTAGCAGTTGTGCCCGGGGACCTGCGGCCCGCCGGGGCGCACCCCGAGCGGCGCGGCCGTGGCCTCGGCCGGGGTGAGCGATCCGGCGTCGCGCATCGCCGCGATCACGGTGTTGCGCCGGTCGGTCGCGGCCTGCGGGTGGCGGAACGGGTCGAACAGGGTGGGGTTGTTGACCGCGCCCGCGAGCAGCGCGGCCTGCGGGACCGTCAGGTGCGCGGCGTCGGTGCCGAACCAGGCACGCGCGGCGGCCTCGACGCCGTAGACGTTGCCGGTGAACTCGACGGTGTTGAGGTACCCGGCGAGCACGTCCTGCTTGGACGTGCTGTGCGCCAGGCGCTGGGCGAGCACCGCCTCGCGGATCTTGCGGGTCGGGGTGTCGGCGTGGTCGGCCCGCTGGGCGGCGGGGTCGTCGCGGTCGACGACGTCGATCAGCCAGTTCTTCACGTACTGCTGGGTGATGGTGGAGCCGCCCTGCACGGCGCCGCCCGCGGCGTCGGTGACCAGCGCGCGCAGGGTGCCGACCGGGTCCACCCCGGACTCGTCGAAGAACCGGCGGTCCTCGACGTCGACGATCGCGGCGACCATCGACGGGGAGATCCGGTCGTAGGAGACGGGGATCCGGTACTGCTCGTCGAGGTAGGCGATGGGGGTGCCGTCGCGGTCGGTGAGGACCGTCGCCGCGGGCAGCGCCGCCGCGTTCGGCAGGTCGCCGGTCGTCCCCGGCGGCACGACCGAGGCGACGGCGGCGACGCCGGCCGCGGCGGGGGCCGCGCACCCGGCGAGGACGAGCCCGCCGGCCAGGATCCCGATCCCGAGCCGCCGCAGCACCGACGGGTCCGGGCGGCGCCACCGTCGCCCGGTGCGGGTCTCCCGGAGACGGTCGTTCCAGTGCTGTGCGATCAGGCGTTCCCCCACGCGGGCGATTGTGCGCCGCAACGCTGAGGGACGCCTGAGGCGCGCCCGCGCGAGTCGCTGAGAGTCAGCCGGTCAGGGTGGCGAGCGCGGTCCGGGCCTGCTCCCGGAACCGCTCGACGTTGCCGAGCTTGACGTCCTCGTAGCCACGCACCAGGTCCGCGGTCTCGGCGACGGCGACCACACCGTCGACGGTGTCGTGCGTGAGCCGGTCCAGCGCGGCGCGGACCAGCGTCTGGTACTCCCCCACCAGCTCGCGCTCCACCCGGCGGACCCCGGCGCGGCCGAACACGTCCAGCGGGGTGCCGCGCAGCCGCCGGGCCGCGCGCAGCGCGCGGAACGCGGGGCCGGCCAGCCGGCCGTCGAGGGCGATCTTGCGGTTCATCCCCAGCGCGCGCAGCACCGGCGGGTGCAGCATCACCGAGACCCGGGCGTCGGGACCGAACGCGGCGTCACGGCGGGCGGTCTCGACCGGGTCCAGGTGCAGGCGGGCGACCTCGTACTCGTCCTTGTAGGCCATGAGCCGGTGCAGGCCGCGGGCGTAGGCGGCGCCGACGCGCTCGCCGGCCGCGTCACCGGCCCGCGCGGCGGCGATGGCCGCCACCCGGCGGACCTCCTCGGCGTAGCGGTGGGCGTAGGCGGCGTCCTGGTAGCCGGTGAGGTCGGCGATGCGGGTGGCGAGCGCCTCGGTGAGCTCGGGGCCCGTGGCGGCCGAGCGGGCCAGCGCGGCGGACGCCTCGTCGACGGCGACCGGGGCCGGCTGCGGCGCGAGGAGCGCCCGGCGCACGGCGGCGGCGTCGATCGCGGCGGCCCGGCCCCAGCGGAACGCGGTCAGCGTGGTCTCCACGGCCGCGCCGTTGACCCGGATCGCCTCCTCCAGCGCCTCGACCGACACCGGGAGCACCCCGTGCTGGTAGGCGGCACCGAGCAGCAGCATGTTGGTGGGCAGGTGGCCGTCGAACAGCGCCTCGGACAGCGTCTGGGCGTCGACGGCGAGCAGGTCGCGAGTGACCGCGCCGATCCGCTCGACGGCGTCGCCGGTGGAGCCGGGCAGCACGACGCGTCCGGTGACCATGGCCGCGGTCGGCACGAGCGAGGTGTTGACGACGGCGACGGTGTGCCCGGGCCGGGCGACCGCGAGCGTCGCGTCGGAGGCGGTGCCGACGAGGTCCATCCCGATCAGCACGTCCGCGGTGCCGCGGGAGGCGCGCAGGATCCCGTGGTGGGGCTGCTTGGCGATCCGGACGTCGGAGACGACCGGGCCGCCCTTCTGCGCGAGCCCGACCTGCTCCAGCCCGGCGGCGAACAGTCCGTCGAGGTGGGCGGCCATCTGCAGGATCGCCGAGGCGGTGACGACGCCGGTGCCGCCGATGCCGGGCATCCGGATCAGGGTCGCGTCCGGGTCGACCCGCGGCTCGGGGGCGACGAGCGTGACCGGCAGCGCCGGGATCTCCCGGCGCGGCCGGGTGCCGGGTACCACCGTGAGGAACGACGGGCAGTCGCCCTTGAGGCAGGAGTAGTCGGTGTTGCAGGACGACTGGTGGATGGTGGTCTTGCGGCCGAACTCGGTCTCCACCGGCAGTACCGACAGGCAGGTCGACTGGTCGCCGCAGTCGCCGCAGCCCTCGCAGACCCGCTCGTTGATGAGCACCTTCTCCGCCGGGGCGGGCAGCTTCCCGCGCTTGCGCAGCCGGCGCTCCTCGGCGGCGCAGCGGTCGTCGTGGATCAGGACCGTGACGCCGTCGAGGGCCGCGAGCTCCTGCTCGACCACGGCCAGCTCGTCGCGGTGGCGGACGCTCGCGATCGGGTCGAGGGCGACGCCGCGGTAGTCGCGCGGGGCGTCGGTGGTGACGACGATGCGACGCACACCCTCCAGGGCGAGCGAGCGGGTGATGTCGGGGACGTTCATCCGCCCCTCGGCGCGCTGCCCGCCGGTCATGGCGACGGCGTCGTTGTAGAGCAGCTTGTAGGTCATGGTGACCCCGGCGGCGACGGCGGCGCGGATCGCGAGCGAGCCGGAGTGGTGGAAGGTGCCGTCGCCGAGGTTCTGCACGAGGGTGCGGTCGTCGGTGAACGGGGCCAGGCCGATCCACTGGGCGCCCTCGCCGCCCATCTGGGTGAGCCCGATCTGGCGGCCGCGGTGCTCGCCGTCGAGGGCGATCATCGCGTGGCAGCCGATCCCGACCCCGACGAGCGTGTCGTCGCCGGTGCGGGTGGAGGTGTTGTGCGGGCAGCCGGAGCAGAAGTACGGCGTCCGGTTCCCGAGCAGGTCCAGACCGATCCGCGACGGCTTCGGCGGCGCGAGGCGCTCCAGGTGCGCGCTCGCCGTGGCGGGCAGCGTCCGTCCGGCGGCGGTGAGCCGGGCGGCCAGGGCGCGGGCGACGTCCTCGGCGCCGAGCTGGCCACGGGCGGACAGCAGCGGGCGGCCGCGCTCGTCGCGGCGGCCGGTGACCGTGGGCCGGTGGTCGCGCCCGTAGAGGGCGTCGCGCAGGTGGCCCTCCAGGAACGGCACCTTGTCCTCGACCACCAGCACCTCGGCACAGCCCTCGACGAGTCCGGCGAGCGCGTCGGCGTCGACCGGGAACGGCATGGCGAGGCGGATCAGGCGCACGCCGAGTGCGTCGAGCTCGGCCTCGCCCAGACCGAGGTCCTCGCACGCCCGCAGCACGGTGGCGTACCCGGTGCCGGAGGCGAGCACGGCGAGGTGCGGGTCGCGGGAGGTGAAGGTGACGCGGTTGAGTCCGGTCTCGCGCGCGTACTGGCGGGCCAGGTCGAGCCTGCGGGTGAGCTGGTCGTGCTCGGCCTCGACGGCGGCGGGCCCGACGAGCGGGCCGGACTGCGCGCGGTCGGTGGCCGGCGGGGCGGGGACGCCGATCAGCTCCGGGCGCAGCGCGCCGAGGTCGACGGTGCAGGACGCGTCGGCGACATCGGCGATGATCTTCAGGCCGGTCCAGAGCCCGGTGGCCCGCGACAGCGCGACCGCGTGCAGCCCGAACTCGATCACCTCGGCCACCGAGCCGGGCGCGAGCAGCGGCATCGTCAGGGACTGCGCCATCGGCTCGCAGGAGCTGGGCACGGTGGAGGACTTGCAGGACGGGTCGTCGCCGATGATCGCGACGGCGCCGCCGAGCCGGGCGGTGCCGGCCAGGCTGCCGTGCCGGATGGCGTCGGCGGCCCGGTCGAGGCCGGGGTTCTTGCCGTACCACCAGCCGACGACGCCGTCGTGGCGGCGACCGGGGACGGCGTCGAGCAGCTGGGTGCCCGCGACGGCGGTGGCGGCGAGTTCCTCGTTGAGCCCGGGACGGAAGACCACGCGCTCGGCGTCCAGATGGGTCCGGGCGCGACCGAGCTCGGCGTCGAAGGTGCCGAGCGGGGAGCCCTGGTAGCCCGAGACGAACGAGGCGGTGTCGAAGCCGCGCGCGGTGTCGAGGCGGGCCTGTTCGAGCACGAGCCGCACCAGCGCCTGGATCCCGGTCATCGGAGCCCGCCCGTGGGTGGCGAGGTACTTGTCGTCCAGCACGGTCATCGGTGACAGCTCCTCGTCGGGGTGGGCGGCGCGGTCCGCCCAGGACAGCGTGACCAGCGCCACGACGCAACAGCCGATGGGGCTCTGACCGAGAGAACGCAACGGATAACGTGTGACGACCACACAGACGTGAATCCGTTGCGCCGGAGGTGCCGTGCCCGAGACCGACGTCGACGAGCTGGACCACGCGATCCTGCGGTTGCTGCACGAGGACGCGCGCCGCACCTACGCCGACATGGGCGCACGGGTCGGGCTGTCCACCGCGGCGACCAAGCGCCGGGTCGACCGGCTGCGCGAGTCCGGGGTGATCACCGGCTTCACCGTGCAGGTCGACCACGCCAAGCTGGGCTGGGCGGTCGAGGCGTTCAGCGAGATCCGCTACGCCGGCACCGCCAGCGTCTCGGAGATCGTCGACACGGCGTCGCGCCAGCCGGAGGTGCAGGCGGTCTACACCCTCGCCGGTGACCTCGACGCCCTGGTGCAGGTCCGAGTGCGCGATCTGACGCACCTGCAGGAGGTCATCGACCGGCTGCGGCGCAACGGCACCGTCACCGGGACCCGGACGCTGATGGTGCTGGGGCGCTGGACCCGCACGTGATCAGTTGCCTATCGCAACGATTCGACCGATCATGATCGGGTGCTCGTTCTCTGCAGTGTCACCGGTTCACCCTCGCACGGCCGGGCCGTGCTCCCCTTCGCCCGGGCGCTGGGCGACGCCGGTCACCGGGTCGTGGTGGCGTGCCCGCCCGACGTCGCGGGGGTGTTCGACGGTGCGCCCGTGGTGGTCGAGCCGGTGCTCCCGACGATGGCCGACGCCGCCGGACACCTCGGCCCGGTCCTCGCCCGGCTCGGCGGGCCCGCCGCACTGGCGACGCTGACCGCGACCGAGGTGACGACGGCGCTGCTGCCGACCCTGTTCGCGGGTCCGCAGGTGACGGGCTCGGCGCGGGCGCTGCTCGCACTCGTGCGGACCCACGGGGTCCCGGACCTGGTGCTGCGCGACGGAGGCGAGACCGCGGGCTTCCTGGTGGCCGAGCACCTGGGGGTGCCGTGCGTGGCGGCACCGTCGGGTGCGGGCAACGTCCTCGCCCCGCACCTCGTCGCCGAGGCGTTGACCGAGCGTCGCGAGGAGCTCGGCTTCGCCGTCCCGGACGACCCGGCTGCGCTGCACCGGTGGGGGCGGCTGGACTGCATGCCGCAGCAGTTCTCACTGGCCGGGCCGCAGATGGTGCCGGCGCGGGCGTTCCGACAGGACGACCAGGTCACCCGCGGCGAGACGGTGCCCGGCTGGGTCGCCGCACTGCCCGGGAACCGGCCGCTCGTCCTCGCGGGGCTGGGGACGGCGATGCCGGCGATGGCCGGTCGCGACGAGCACCGCGCCCCCGTCGACCCGCACGCGGCGCTGCGCACCGTGGCGGAGGCGGCCTCCCGGCTCGACGCCGAGGTGGTGCTGTCCACCGGCGGCCTGCCGGTCGACGACCTGGACCTGCCCCCGCACGTGCATCCCGCCTCGTGGGTGCCGCAGCCGCTGCTGCTCCAGGTCGCGGACCTGTTCCTCACCCACGGCGGCTACAACGGCATCCGCGAGGCCGTGCGGCACGGCGTCCCGCTGGCGGTGCTGCCGCAGTTCGGGGACCAGGAGCACAACGCCGGGCGGGTAGCCGAGCTCGGGCTGGGCGCGCACTGCGCTCCCGACGCCGCCGAGATCGCCGCGACCTGCACGCGTCTCCTGACCGACGACGACGTCCACGCGCGGATCCGCTCGGCCCAGCGCGCGATGCTGGCGCTGCCGCCGGTGGAGGACGCGGTCGGGGTCCTGGAGGAACTGGCCGCACGCCGGGTGGCCGTGCTGGCGGCCTGAACCGCAGAGATCAGGCGGGCGGGCCGTGCGGGGCGCGGGGCCCGCAGGCGACGACGGTCCGTGCCCAGGTGCCGAACAGCACGAGCACCCCGAGCACGGTGACGACCAGCCCCGGTCCGATGTCATCGGTGCCGGCGACGGCGGTCTGGCGCGACCACACCGCCCAGAGCCCGGTGACCGCGCCGACGCCGGTGACGGTGGCCGCGGTCCAGGCCAGCGGCCAGAAGCGGGTCAGCAGGGCGAGCACCGACACCCCCACCGCGACGACGGCGACCACGGTGAACAGCCACGGCAACGGCCCCATGGCGGCCCGGCCGGTGAGGACCTCCCAGCCGGCGCCGTGGGTCGACCAGGGCATGAGCAGGGCGGCGACGACGGCGGCGACCCCCGCCCCCGCGACGACCGACGCCGGGCCGGGGTCGATCCAACGGTCGACCCGCCACGCGATGCGGGTGAGCTCGTCGGCGAGCTCGGGTGTCGCCTGCGGGGACAGCGCGCCCGGGCCGGGCGTGCGCGGTGCACTCATGCGGCTCCCTCGTCGTCACTGCGGTGTCGGGGTGTCGGGGTGTCGGGACAGCCATTGCATCACGCCGGTACCGGTCGCGGCGCCACCGACGGGGTGGCTCCGGGGGCCGGTCGGCGAGCCCGCCGTGCGCACCGCCCGGCGGTCGCGGTGGTAACGGAGCGGCCGTCGCGGTCGGCATCGCTCGCCTAGGCGGCGCGCACTGCGCAGCGGCAGGGTACGCCCTGCTGGCAGCCGCAGCCACAGGTGCTCGCGCACCCGCAGGCCGAGGTCGCCGCACCCACCGAGGGCGGGGCCGCCGACCCGCCGCAGCAGCCGCCGTCGAGGCAGCTCAGCCGCGGGACGGCCGCGGGCGGTGGTGCCGGAGCCGGAGCGGTGACGCCGAGCGCGGCGAGCACCCGGTCGGTGAGATCGGGGACCGGGTCCGCCGGACCGACGCGTGCGAGCCGGCCGAGCCGGTCGGCGCCATCGGTGAAGGCACGGCAGGACGCACAGCCGGCGAGGTGGTCCTCGGCCATCGCGCGCTCGTCGTCGGCCGCCTCGCCGTCGAGCCGGGCGGACAGCGCCTCGCGGTAGCCCTGACAGTCCATACCATCACTGTCGTACACGGGGCCCGTCCGGTTCCACCCGACCCCCGTCCGTGTTCCGCGGTCCGTACGACGCGTTCGTCGGTGACACCGGAACCTGACGTCCCGCCGACAGCCCCGCGGGCCCTCGGAGAACCCTGACCCTTGCACTTCCCGCGCGCAGCAGAACGACGTCACTGACGTCCGTCGCCCCGCTCCCACCGCTCGCATCGGTGCAGCAGCGTGGTCGGTGGCCCGGCGTTGTCGGTGGCCCGGGGGTCACCGTGGCCCGGGCTCCCGGGCCGGGTCCCCGCCCACTCCCGCCCCGCGTCGCCGCGCCTTACCGTGCCTGTCGTCCCGGTCCGGGTGCGTTCGACCTCGCACACCGTCCTACGACCTCGCAGACCCTGCAGCAGATGCGAGGTCGCAGAAACCTGTGCGACAACCTGTGCGACGTGCCCCGCCCGGCCCACCACCGGCACAGAACAGAACAGCACTCCATGACCGGAAGCGGGCGCCGAGCACAAACACACGACACGCCGCACCCCGCCGGCGCACCTACAACGCACCGGAACAAAAGACCCCGGAAACAAGTGATGCCCCGGACAATAAAGTCCGGGGCATCACCTGATCATGTTGAATGTCGGCGGCGACCTACTCTCCCACACCCTGGCGAGTGCAGTACCATCGGCGCTGGAAGGCTTAGCTACCGGGTTCGGAATGGGACCGGGCGTTTCCCTACCGCAATGACCACCGACAACACTATTCAACAAACCCCACACACAACAACAGGTGGGGGGACCTTCGAACACACAACCCGCACAGGGTTGTGGGCTCAGGGTCACACAGTGGATGCGAACAACTCGTTGTGGCAAGCCCTCGGCCTATTAGTACCGGTCAACTCCACCCCTCACAGCGCCAGAGCGGCGGGATCCGGCTGCCGAACAGCGTCACCCGCGCGGCGACGTTCAGCCGCCGCTGCCAGGTGATCATCGTGCGGATGTAGTCGGCGTCGTACTGGCCGCGACGCTCCTCGACGTCGGCGCGGATCGCGTCGAGCTCACGCCCGATCGCCTCCACGTCGGCGTCGGTGAGGTGGGCGAACTCCTTGACGTCGGCGATGGCCACGACGTTCCTCCAGGGTGTGGGCGGTGCCGGACTCTCGGGGTCGGATCTCGGGGTCAGATCACGGGGGTCAGATCACGGGTCAGATCTCCAGGACGCAGTCGCCGGCGGCGGCGGTGATGCAGGTCTGGATCCTCTCGGCGGGGGTGTCCGGGTCGCCGCGGCGTTCGGTGCCGTCGCGCAGGTCGCGGACCGCTCCGGACCGCAGGCCGACGGTGCAGGTGTGGCAGATGCCCATCCGGCAGCCGTAGGGCAGGTCGAGACCGGCCTGCTCGCCGGCGTCGAGCAGGGTGGTGGCGCCGTCGATCTCGACGGTGGCGTCAACGTCGTCGGAGGAGCGGGCGGCGGAGCCGCGGCGGACGAAGGTGACCGTGCCGCCCTCCGCCTCGCCCCCGCGCAACGACGCGGAGAAGCGCTCGACGTGCAGTGCGTCGCCCCGGCCCGCGGACTCCCACAGCTCCTCGGCCTCGTCGAGCATCGCCTCCGGCCCGCACGCCCAGGTACTGCGCTCGCGCCAGTCCGGGCAGTACTCGGCCAGCCCGGCGGGGGTGAGCCTGCCGCGCTCCCCGGTGAGGTGCAGCTGCACCCGCAGCGACGGGTGTCGCGCGGACAGTGCGTCGAGCTCGGCGGCGAAGATGACGTCGCCGTCGCGCGGGGCCGAGTGCACGAGCACCACGTCGGTCACGGTGTCGCGACGGTCCAGGGTGCGCAGCATCGCCATGATCGGGGTGATGCCGCTGCCCGCGGTGAGGAACAGCAGCCGCTCCGGTGGCGGGTCGGGCAGCACGAACTCGCCCTGCGGAAGCGCGAGGCGCACCACCGTGCCGGGCCCGACGCCGTCGACCAGGTGGCGGGACAGGAAGCCCTCCGGCATTGCCTTCACGGTGATCGAGATGTGCCTGCGGTCGCGGCGCGGCTCGGAGGTCAGCGAGTAGGAGCGCCAGTGGAAGCGGCCGTCGACCTCGACGCCGATGCCGACGTACTGGCCGGCGCGGTGGTCGAACGACCAGCCCAGGCCGGGCCGGATGACCAGGGTGACGGCGTCGGCCGTCTCGGGCACGACCTTCACCACCCGCCCGCGCAGCTCCCGCACCGACCACAGCGGGTTGAGCAGCAGCAGGTAGTCGTCCGGCAGCAGGGGCGTGGTGAAACGGGCGGCCGCCTTCCGTGCGCGGCGCAGTCCCCTCGGCAGTACGGCGTCGGTCATGACCCACCTCGTCGTCGCGGTCGGGCCCATCGGACCCGATCTCGATGTCGACGGCAAGTTGGGATGGCGACACCCTCGCCACCAGTGAGGACGAGGTCGGCCTCCGACCTGCGGGAACGTTACATCGGTTTCGTCGGAAACGATGTCGAGATCGGCTGTCTAGGATCGTCGGGGTGGCGGACTTCCCGATCGAGGAGCTGGCCCGCCGGGCGGGGATGACCGTGCGGACGGTGCGCTCCTACATCACGCGCGGGCTGCTGCCACCGAGCGGACGGGCCGGGCGGGCCGCCCGCTACACCGAGGCCCACCTCGACCGGCTGGACCTGGTCAACGGGCTGCGGCGACGTGGCTTCTCCCTCGGGGCGATCGAGGTGCTCGTCGCCCAGGACCCCGGACGGACCGCCGAGGAGGCGCTGCGCCTCTACCGCGGGATGCTCGCCCCGTGGCAGCCGGAGGAACCCGTCGAGCTGGACGGGGCGGAGCTGCCCGGGCATCTCGGGCTCACCCCGGACTTGGTGTCCGCCGACGAGCTGGTCCGGCACCTGCGCGCGACCGGCGTCGTCGAGACCACCGAGGACGCACGGCTGCGCATCCTGCGCCCGGACCTCGCCCGGGCCGCGGCCGAGGCCGTGCGGCTGGGCATCCCGCCCGCCGCGCTGGTGGGACTGCGCCGCAGGCTCGACGACCACACCGGCGCCGTCGCCGAGATGTTCGTCGAGCTGTTCGCCCGGCAGGTGTGGGACGGCTACGTCGAGGCCGGGCTGCCCGCCGGCGACGCACCCCGGATCCAGCAGACCGTCGAACAGCTGCAGCCGGTCGCCACGCTGGCGCTGCTGTCGTCGTTCCGCTCGCGCATGCAGGACGCGATGGACGCCTTCATCACCCGGATCTCCGACGACATCTCCGCCGATGCCGGGCGCGCCATGGGGATCCGGACGACGGACCTGGACGATCGTTGACTCTTCAACGATGATGCGACGGTGAGCACCGTGACAACCGACGTCCTCGTGATCGGCAGCGGGCCCGCGGGCTCGTCGGCGGCCCTGTTCCTCGCCGGTCTCGGCGTGGACCACCTCGTGATCACCAAGTACCGGTGGACGGCCGACACCCCGCGCGCGCACATCACCAACCAACGCACCGTGGAGATCCTGCGCGACCAGGGGGTGGAGGCCGACGTCGTCGCGGAGGGGACGCCCTCGCACCTCATGGGCGACACGGTGTTCTGCACCGCGCTGGCCGGCGACGAGCTCGGCCGGGTGCGGACCTGGGGCACCCACCCGGCGCGGCGCGGCGACTACACCCTGGCCAGCCCGTCCGCGCACTGCGACCTCCCGCAGAACATCCTCGAGCCGATCCTGGTGGGCCGGGCCGCCGAGCGCGGCAGCCGGATCCGTTTCGACACCGAGTACCTCCACCACGTCCAGGACGACGACGGCGTCACCGTCACCGCGCGGGACCGCATCACCGGCGCCGAGCTCACCATCCGGGCCCGCTACCTGATCGGCGCCGACGGTGGGCGCAGCGCCGTCGCCCGGGACGCGGGGCTGCCCTTCGACGGCCGCGGCGAGCTCGCGGGCAGCATGAACATCGTCTTCGACGCCGACCTCACCGCGTTGGTCGAGCACCGGCCGAGCGTCCTGTACTGGGTGCTGCAGCCGGGCGCCGACGTCGGTGGCATCGGGATGGGCCTGCTGCGCATGGTGCGGCCGTGGACCCGCTGGATGGCGATCTGGGGCTACGACCTCGCCGGACCCCCGCCGGAGCTCGACGACGCCGCGGCCACCTCGATCGTGCACGACCTGATCGGTGACGACTCCGTGCCGGTGACGATCCGCTCCACCTCGGTGTGGAGGGTCAACGAGCAGTGGGCCACCCGCTACCGGTCGGGGCGGGTGTTCTGCGCCGGTGACGCCGTGCACCGCCACCCGCCGTCGAACGGGCTGGGCTCCAACACCTCGATCCAGGACTCCTACAACCTGTGCTGGAAGCTCGCGATGGTGCTGCGCGGTACCGCCGGGCCCGGGCTGCTGGACTCCTACGACGCCGAGCGCGCCCCCGTCGGCGAGCAGATCGTGCGTCGCGCCAACCGCTCGGTGGAGGAGTTCGGCGCGATCTTCGCCGCGCTCGGGCTGGAGGCCGGCGCGGACCCGGCGGCGATGCGTGCCTCGATGGCCACCCGCGCCGACGACACCCCCGCCGGGGCCGCGACCCGCGCGGCGCTGAGGGCGGCGCTGGAGCACAAGGACTACGAGTTCAACGCGCACGGCGTCGAGATGGGACAGCGCTACGCGTCCGGCGCGGTGGTGCCCGACGGCACCCCGGAGCCCGCCCACGACCGCGACCCCGAGCTGTACTACCACCCGACGACCTGGCCGGGGGCGCGGCTGCCGCACTGCTGGCTGGGCCGCGACGGGCACCGCGTCTCCACCCACGACCTCGCCGGCAAGGGCCGGTTCGCGCTGCTCACCGGCATCGCGGGCGGAGCGTGGGCCGCGGCCGCGCGGACCGTCGCGGCCGAGCTGGGGATCGAGCTGGCCGCACACGTGATCGGCCCCGGCCGCGAGGTCACCGATCTCTACGACGACTGGGCCCGGCTGCGCGAGGTCGGCGAGGACGGCTGTGTGCTCGTCCGCCCGGACGCCCACGTCGCCTGGCGTGCCGACGCGCTCGCCGACGACCCCGCGGATGCACTGCGCCGGGTGCTGGGGCGCATCCTGGACCGGATCCCGGAGGTGACCGCATGACCAGCTTCGTCCACGAGCCCTCCCACGCGCGGGTGGTGTTCGGTCCCGGCACGCTCGACGACCTCGCGGCGGAGGTGACGCGGCTCGGAGGGTCGCGGGTGTTCCTCGTCGCCGGCCGCCACCCCGACGGCGCGGCGGACCGGGCGCAGGCCGCGCTCGGGTCACTGCTCGCCGGTCGGTTCGACCGGGCCGCCGTGCACACCCCGGTGACCGTGACCGACGAGGCGCTGGCGGCGTTCACCGCGGCCGGGGCGGACTGCGTCGTCGCGATCGGGGGCGGCTCGCAGATCGGGCTGTCGAAGGCGCTCGCGGTGCGGACCGGTGCCGACCAGGTCGTCGTCCCCACGACGTACTCCGGTTCGGAGTGCACCGCGGTGCTCGGCGAGCTGAGGGTGGACACACCGGGGGTGAAGACCACCCGGACCGACCCGGCGATCCGGCCGGAGACCGTCGTCTACGACCCGACGCTCGTCGCCGACCTGCCGTCGCAGGTGGGGGTGCCGAGCGCGGTGAACGCGCTCGCGCACGCCGTCGAGGCGCTGTGGAGCGTCGACCGCGACCCGCTGACCGACGCCGCCGCACTGGAGTCGGTGCGGCTGCTCACCGCGGGGCTGCGCGACGGCGACACCGACGCACTGCTGCGCGGGGCGTGGCTGGCCGGGACCTGCCTGGACCGGGCCGGGATGGCGTTGCAGCACAAGCTCGCCCACACCGTCGGCGGCGCGCTGGACCTGCCGCACGCGCCGACCCACGCGGTGCTGCTGCCCCACGTGATCGCCCACAACGCGGCCGCCGCTCCGCGGATCGCCGAGGCGCTCGGGCCGGATCCGGCCGGCGCGGTGTACGACCTGCTCGTCGCCGCGGGCGGGCCGACGTCGCTGGCCGCGCTGGGTGTCGACGAGGCCGACCTGGACCGGCTCGCCGAGCAGGCCGTCGCGCGGCCGTACCCGAACCCGGTGCCGGTGACCCGTGACGGCGTCCGCGCCCTGCTCGGGCGGGCCTGGGCGGGCGAGCGGCCCGGCGACCCGGTGCGCGCCACCCTGGACGCGCTGACCGCGCAGGTCACCGCGTCGTTCGGTGGGCCCGACGAACGGCTGCGGACCCTGCTGGCCGGGCTCGCCGCGACCCTGCACGGCTACGCGCGCGAGTACGACCTCACGCAGGACGAGTGGCAGACCGCGATCGACTTCCTGACCCGCACCGGGCACGTCACCGACGAGCGGCGCCAGGAGTTCGTGCTGCTGTCGGACACCCTCGGGCTGTCCAGCGTGGTGGACGTGCTGACCAACTCCCGCACCCCGGACACGACGTCCTCGGCGGTGCTCGGGCCGTTCTACACCGACGGGCCGCCCGAGCTCGACCAGGGAACCGACGTCTCCGCGGGGAAGAAGGGCACCCCGCTGTGGGTGGACGTCGTCGTCACCGACACCGACGACGAGCCGGTGACCGGGGCGGTCGTCGACATCTGGCAGTCCGACGAGGACGGCTTCTACGACCTGCAGCTGCCCGAGACCGAGGGCCCCGTCCTGCGCGGCCGGTTCCGCACCGACGACGCGGGCCGGCTGCGGTTCCGCTCGATCCTGCCCGCCGCCTACCCGATCCCCGCCGACGGACCGGTCGGGGAGATGTTGGACGCCACCGGACGGCACCCCTTCCGGGCCCCGCACCTGCACTTCCTCATCGAGGCGCCGGGCCACCGCCGGCTGATCACGCAGCTGTTCGTCGCCGGTGGGGAGCACCTCGACTCGGACACCGTGTTCGGGGTGAAGGACGACCTGGTCGTGGAGTTCGCCCCACGCACCGGCCCGATGCCCGACGGCGGTGAGCCCGACGGGGAGTGGCGACTGCTGGAGTTCACCTTCCGGATCGCCCGCGATCGCTGATCCCTGCCCGATTCCGGGCAGAGTTCTGGCCCTTCGTCCCCCACCCGGTCAGGATCGACGGCGTGGACCCGGATCTCGTGCGACACGTGGCCGCCACCACCGGGCTCACCGAGCCGGTGGCGGCCCGCGTGGTCGCCGACGTCGTCGCCTACTTCGGCGAGACCACCGAGGAGTTCGTCCGCCGCCGGCACCGCGAGCTCCAGGCCCGCGACCGGCGCAACGACGAGATCTGGCCGCGGATCGCGGCCGAGCTCGCCGCGCGGGTGGTCGCCCCCGGGGACGTCTCCCAGCGGCGGCTGCGCCGGATCGTCTACGGCTGACACGACGACGGACACGATGACAGAGGGACGTGCATGTGCGGGATCGTGGGTTACGTGGGGCCGCGGGAGGCTGCGGGCGTGCTGCTCGACGGGCTGTCCCGGCTGGAGTACCGGGGCTACGACTCGGCGGGTCTGGCGGTGGCGCACCGCCGGAAGGTGACGGTGCGGCGCACCGCCGGACGGGTGGAGGACCTGCGCGCACTGCTGGGTGAGGCCCCTCCCCCGGGCCGGTCGGGCGTTGCGCACACCCGATGGGCGACCCACGGCGAGCCGAGCGAGGCCAACGCGCACCCGCACACCGACGCGTCCGGGCGGGTCGCGATCGTGCACAACGGCATCGTCGAGAACGCCGACGCGCTGCGTGTGGCGCTCACCGCCCGCGGGGTCGTGCTGCGCAGCGACACCGACTCCGAGGCGCTCGCCCACCTGGTCGGCGAGGCGCTCCAGGGTGGTGCCACCACCCTCGCCGACGCGGTGCGCACGGCGCTCGCCGGCGTCGAGGGCACCTACGGGCTCGCGGTGCTCGACGCCCGCACCCCCGACGAGATCGTCGTGGCGCGCAACGGCAGCCCGATCGTGCTCGGCATCGGCGACGGGGAGATGGTCGTCGCGTCCGACCTCGCCGCGGTCGTGCGGCACACCCAGAAGGTCGTGTTCCTCGACGACGGCGAGATCGTCACCGTGCGCGCCGACGGCATCGAGGGCTCCACCCGGATCAGCCCGACCACCGTCGACACCGGGTCCGAGGACTACGCGCTCGGCGGGCACCCCGACTTCCTGGCCAAGGAGATCGCCGAGCAGCCCGACGCCGTCCGCCGCGCGCTGGCCGGGCGGCTCGACACCCGGTTCGCCACCGCCCGGCTCGGCGGGCTCGGGATGGACCCCCGCGAGCTGCGCGGGGTGCGTCGGGTGCTGTTCCTGGGCTGCGGCTCGGCCTACTACGCCGGGGAGATCGGTGCCGGGTTGGTCGAGCAGCTGGCCCGCATCCCGGCGGCGGCCGAACCGGCCGGCGAGTTCCGCCACCGCAACCCGGTCGTCGACCCGGACTGCCTCTACGTCGCGGGCAGCCAGTCCGGCGAGACCGCCGACACCCTCGCCGCGGTGCAGGAGCTGCGCCGCAAGGGCGGACGGGTGATCGGTGCCGTGAACGTGATCGGCTCGGCGATCTCCCGCGAGTGCGGGGCCGGGGTGTTCCTGCACTCCGGGCCGGAGGTGTCGGTCGCCTCGACCAAGGCCGTCACGACGATGAGCGTGACGTTCGCGATGCTCGCGGTGCTGCTGGGCCGGGTGCGGGACCTGTCGGTGGCCGACGGGCGGCGGCTGCTCGACGGGCTGGCCGCGCTGCCCCGCCACGTCGAGGCCGTCCTCTCCGACGACGCCGCCCACGGCACGGTCGCCGCGGTCGCACGGCGGTGGGCGCACGCGTCGTCGATGTTCTTCGTCGGACGCACCCGGGCCAGCCCGGTCGCGCGGGAGGGTGCGCAGAAGCTCAAGGAGATCTCCTACTGCCACGCCGAGGCCTACCCCGCCTCCGAGCTCAAGCACGGCCCGCTGGCGCTGGTCACCCCGGACATGCCCAGCGTCGTCGTGGTGCCCGACGACGAGCTGCTCGCGAAGAACGTCGGCACGATCGAGCAGATCAGGGCCCGGGGCGGGCCGGTGATCGCGGTGACCGACGCCGAGCTGCCCGCCGGGCTCGCCGACGCCGTGCTGCGGGTCCCGCGCACCGAGCCGGAGCTGGCCCCGATCCTGTTCGGGATCCCGCTCCAGCTGCTGGCCCGGCACACCGCGGTCGCGCTCGGACGCGACGTGGACAGGCCGCGGAACCTCGCGAAGTCGGTGACGGTGGAGTGAAGGTCCTCGGGTTGCACGTCGCCGCGGAGCGGGGTGGACCGATGCACGACGTCGAGCGGGTCGAGGTGCTCGCAGGCAGCGGCGTCGTCGGCGACCGGTACTTCGGCACCCGGCACCGGCACGTGTCGGTGCAGAGCCGCACCCAGCTCGACGCCGCGGCCGCCGAGCTGGGTGCGCCGGTCCCCTCGGGCCGCACCCGACGCACCGTCACCCTCGACCACGGCTCCGTCCCCACGACGCCCGGGACCCGGCTGCGGCTCGGCGGGATCGCGCTGGAGGTGGTGCGCAGGGCCGCGCCCTGCCGGGTGATGGAGACCACCGTCGGACCGGGGGCGCGCCGCGCGCTGCACGACCGCGGCGGCGCGGTGTGCCGGGTGCTGAGCTCCGGCACGATCGCCGTCGGGGACGCGGCGGCCGTGGTCGCCGCCGCGGTGGCGGCCCCGCCCTCAGCCGACCGGGGTCTCCGCCGCGGCGCGGCGCCGGACCAGTAGCGACAGCAGGACGGCCAGCACCCCGACCCCACCGGCGACGGCGAACGCGGCGTGCAGCCCGCTCGCGTCCGGGGAGGCACCGGCGTCGGCCGAGCCCAGCGCGGCGACGGTGACGAACAACGCCGTCCCGAGCGCTCCCGCGACCTGCTGCAGCGTGGAGAGGATCGCGCTGCCGTGGGAGTACAGCTCGTCGGGCAGCGAGCCCAGCGCCTCGGTCATCAGCGGCGTCATCATCAGCGCGAGCCCACCCATCAGGACCAGGTGGAAGGCCACGACCACGGCGAGCGGGGTGCCCGGGCCGAGGGTGGAGAACAGCAGCAGGCCGGCCGCCATCAGCACCGCGCCCGGGATCACCAACGGCCGGGCGCCGACGCGGTCGAACAGCGCGCCGACCGGACGGCCGAGCAGCCCGAGCAGCAGCCCACCGGGCAGCACCACGAGCCCGGAGACCAGCGTGCTCGTGCCGAGCACGGTCTGCAGGTAGAGCGGCAGCAGCACCGCCGCGACGCCGATCAGCGACAGCAGCACCAGCGCGGTGAGCACCAGCGCCACGACGAACTGGCGTCGCCGGAACGGGCGCAGGTCCAGCAGGGCACGGCCGTCGCGCATCAGCCGCAGCTGGCGCAGCACGAACACGGCCAACGCGACCAGCCCGACGACGACCGGCACCCACGGCGGGAGCCCCCCGCCGCCGTGGCCGCCCAGCGAGGACAGCCCGTAGACCAGCCCGCCGAACCCGACGGCGGACAGCAGCACCGAGACCACGTCGAGCGGGACCGGGCGGCCGCCGCCGTCGAGGCGCAGCCACCGGGCGCCGGCCGCCATCGCGAGCACGGCCAGCGGCAGGACCAGCCAGAACATCCAGCGCCAGCCGAGACCGGACAGGATCGCGCCGCCGATCGTCGGACCGATCGCGGGCGCGACGGCGATGACGATCGTGATCGTGCCCATCGTCGCGCCGCGCCGCTCGGCGGGCACCAGGCGCAGGATCGTGGTCATCAGCAGCGGGAGCATCATCGCCGTACCGCCCGCCTGCACGATGCGGCCGACGAGCAGCATCGCGAAGCCGGGCGCGAACCCGGCGACGGCGGTGCCCACGGTGAACAGCCCGAGCGACGCGAGGAAGACCTGCCGCGGGGTGAAGCGCTCGAGCAGGTAGCCGGTGGTGGGGATGACCACGGCCATCGTCAGCAGGAATCCGCTGGTCAGCCACTGGGTGGTGGTGGCAGGGACGCCGAGGTCGACGCTCAGGTCGCGCAGCGCGACGCTCAACACGGTTTCGTTGAGGATCATCACGAACGCGGCGCCGACGAGGACGGCGATCAGCGCTCCGGTCCGGCTCGCCGGTACCTGCTCGGTACGGGGCGGGGTGGTGGTCACGCGGGGTCTCCTGCCTGGGGAAGGGTCGTGGTGGCCGCGCGCAGGGCACGGCCGAGCCGGTCGACGGGGTCGGCGCACCGGACGCCCGCGGCGAGATCGGCGGCGAGGTCCTCGCCGTTGATCCGCAGGGCGGCGGCGACGGCGGCGGCGTGCACCCGGACGTCGAGGTCTCCGGGTTCGCGGCCGGCCCGGGCCGCGATCACCTCGGCGAGCACCGGCTCGGCTCGCTCGTGCACCGCCAGCCACACGGCCCGCAGACCGGGCTCGGTCCGCGACAGCGCGATGACGGCCAACGCGGCGTCGGCGTCGGCGGCGTCGCGCGGGTCCTCCGGCGGGCGGTGCTCGGCGATCAGGTGCTCGTCGAGGCTCACCCCCGCAGGCCAGCGGCGCAGCGTCGCGACGATGGACTCGATGCTGCGTGCGAGCACGGGCTCGACACAGCTCTCCTTGGTCCGGAACCAGCGCCACAGGGTGCGGCCGGACAGTCCGACCTCCTCGGCGATCCGCTCGCCGCTGGTGGCGTGCACGCCGTGCTCGCGGAACAACGCCACGGCCGCGCGGGAGATCTCGAGGCGTTGCAGCTCGCGCCGGCGGTCGCTCATCGGCGCCCGCCCGCGTCTGCTGTCGTCGAGTGTCGTCATGTCGTCGTTGAGTGTCTTCATGTCACTGCCAGACAGTAATGGGAACGATCGAGGACGACTACGAGATGCTCGTCTCACAGTGCCTTTTTGACAGTTCGTGTCACCCTGGTGTGGCCGCTGATCATGCGATGCCGAGGGAGCCACCAGCGTGACGACGACCGGGACGACCGGGACCACCGACCCCACCGCGGCCGACCTGGACCGGCTGCGGGAGCGCTACCGCGCCGAGCGCGACCGCAGGCTGCGACCCGACGGCGTCGCCCAGTACCGGTCCTCGACCGGGGAGTTCGGTTTCTACGCCGTGGACCCGTGGTGCGAACCCACCGACCGCGACCCGGTCCGTGACGAGGTGGACGTGCTGGTCGTCGGCGGCGGCTTCGGCGGGCTGGTCGCCGCGGCCCGGCTGCGGCAGGCCGGCCACGAGCGGATCCGGATCGTCGACATCGCCGGGGATCTCGGCGGGACCTGGTACTGGAACCGCTACCCCGGGATCGCCTGCGACATCGAGAGCTCGATCTACCTGCCGCTGCTGGAGGAGCTGGGCGGGATGCCCAGCCGTCGCTACCCGCCGGGCGGGGAAATCCGGGCGCACGCCCGTGCGATCGGCGAGCACTTCGACCTCTACCGCGACGCCCTGTTCGGCACCGAGGTCACCACCCTGGTCTGGGACGACGACGCGTCGGCCTGGCAGGTCGGCACCGACCGCGGCGACACGGTCACCGCCCGGTTCGTGGTGATCTCCTCCGGGCCGTTCAACCGGCCCAAGCTGCCGGGGATCCCCGGGATCGCCGACTTCGCCGGGCACACCTTCCACACCAGCCGGTGGGACTACGACTGGACCGGCGGCGACGAGCGGGGCGGCCCGCTCGACCGGCTCGGCGACCGCACGGTCGCCGTGGTCGGCACCGGGGCGACGGCGATCCAGTGCGTCCCGCACCTGGCCGGGGCCGCGCGGCACCTCTACGTCGTGCAGCGGACGCCGTCGTCGGTCGACACCCGCGACGACGCCCCCTACGACGAGGCCTGGTGGCGGTCGCTGGCCCCGGGCTGGCAGCGCCGCCGTCGCGAGGACTTCCTGGCCCTGATGGACATGCGTCCGGCGCCGCACGGCTCGTTCGGCCCCGACGGCGTCGCGGACAAGTGGACCGACACCGCCCCGATCCGGGGCGCGCAGCGGCTCGCCCGGACCCGCGGCATCGAGGAGCCGGCCGAGGCGCTGGAGATCGCCGACGCCGAGAAGATGGACGAGATCCGGGCCCGGGTCGACGCGGTCGTCGCCGACCCGGCGACGGCCGCGGCGCTCAAGCCCTGGTACCGCCAGATGTGCAAGCGCCCGACCTTCAGCGACACCTACCTGCAGACCTTCAACCGGGACGACGTGACGCTGCTCGACACCGGCGGACAGGGCGTCGAGCGGATCACCCGCGACGGCCTGGTGGTCGACGGCGTCGAGTACCCGGTGGACGCGATCGTGTTCGCCACCGGGTTCGAGCTCGGCGCCGACCCCGCCACCCGGGCCGGGGCCGACATCCGCGGCCGCGACGGCGTCACCCTCGCCGAGCACTGGGCGGACGGGCTGTCCACCCTGCACGGCTGGGTCAGCCGCGGCTTCCCCAACCTGTTCCACGTCGGGGCCGGGCAGAACTCGGCGTCGCCGAACTTCGCGCACGTGCTGGAGGAGCAGGCCGGGCACATCGCGACGGTCTGTGCCGAGGCCGCCCGGCGTGGGGTGCGGATCGTCGAACCGACCGCGGAGGCGGAGGCCGCGTGGGTCGCGACGATCCGCGAGCGGGCCCGCGACCAGCAGGGTTTCCTCGCCGAGTGCACGCCCGGCTACTACAACTCCGAGGGCCGCCCGCGACGGCGCACCGAGCAGTTCGGCGGCGGTCCGGTCGAGTTCCACCAGATCCTGCGCGACTGGCGCGCCGGCGGGATGGACGACGTGCTCTCCGGCGGCGCCCCGTGAGCGTGCGCCCGGTCGCCGGGCCGGACCGGGGACCCGTGCGGCCCGCGCCCGGGCTGCGTGCCGAGCCGCTGTGCCCGCCGAACCCGCTGTGGGCGTCCAACGGGATCGTGGCCGGTCCGGACGGCCGGCTCTGGATCGCGCAGTTCCTCGGCGGCACCGTGTCCGCGTTCGACCCGGCGACCGGCGGGCTCGAGACGGTGCTCGGGCCGGACGGGCCGCTCACCGCGCCCGACGACCTCGTGTTCGGCGCCGACGGCGAGCTGTTCGTCGTCGACCTGCCCGCCGGGCTGGTGTGGCGCCGGGCGCCCGGCGGGGCCATGACCGTCGTCGCCGACGGGATCACCGCCCCGGACGGGATCGCGTGGCACCGCGGACGACTGTTCGTCAACGAGCTGTGCCCGGACGGCCGGCTGCTGGAGATCGACCTGACCGGCGGGCCGCCGCGGGTGCTCGCGACCGGGCTCGCGCTCGGCAACGCGATGGAGGTCGGCCCGGGCGGGCTCCTGTACTACCCGCACCTGCTCTCCGGCGAGGTCTGGCGGATCGACCCGGACGGCGGCACCCCCGAGCGACTGCTCGCCGGGCTGGACCGGCCGGTGGCCGTACGCTTCGACCCGAGGGGCGGGCTTCGCGTCCTGTCCAACGGCGGCGGCGCCCTCTGGACCGCGGAGGACGGGCGGGTCACCGCCACCCTGGACACCGGCGTCGGCGGCGCGGACAACGTCGTGTTCACCGCCGACGGGTCGGCCTGGGTGACCGGTGCCTTCCACGGCGGGCTCGTCCGGGTCGGCGTCGACGGCACGGCGACCACGGTGCTGCCGCCCGGCCTCTGTGGCCCCTGGGGCGTGGCCGCCGACGGGACGGACGCGCTCGTCGCCGACCACTTCTCCCTGGCCCGGGTGGGCGGCGGCGCCGTCACCGCACTCGGCGACGTCGTCACCGAGGTCCGCGGCGGGATCCGCGGACTCACCCGGCACCACGGCGACACGGTGGTGACCACCGGGACCGGGGTGTGGCGTGGCCGTCCCGGCGCCTGGACCCGGGTGGCCGACGGGCTGGCCGGGGCGCCCGGCGTCGCCTCCTGCCCGGACGGGCTGCTGGTCGCCGAGACCGGCGCCGGGCGGGTCCTGCACCTCGGCGACGACGGCAGCGTGACCGTGCTCGCCACGGGACTCGACGGGCCGGTGGACGTGGCCGTCGACCCGACCGGCGCCGCGTACGCCACGCTGACCGGAGGCGGGCAGGTCGTGCGGTTCGACCGCGACCCCGCCGGCGACCGGGGCGGCGACCGGCGCGACGACCGCTGCACCGTCCTCGCCGCGGGGCTGCACCGGCCGGAGGGACTCGCCGTGGCCGGGGGCGCGCTGTGGTGCGCCGAGGCCGCCGCGGGACGCCTGCTGCGGATCGACCCGGTGGGCCGCACGGTCACCGTCGCGGCGTCGGGGCTGGCCTTCGACGTCCGGCCGCCGCACGTCCCCACCGACTGCCGCAGCGGCGCGGCCACCCGGCCCGCCCCGTTCGCCGGGGTCGCCGCGGCCGGGGACGGCTCGGTGCTCGTCGCGGTGAACGGCGAGGGTCACGTGCTGCGGGTCGGCCCCTGACCGGCCGCCCGCTCGCCGTCGACCCCGTGGATCGCGGCGTCGACGGCCGCCGACAGCCGCGCGCGCAGCTGGGCGGCCGGTGGGCGGCGCCCGTCGGCGGTGGCGGCGGCGATGTCCTCGGTCGCGACCCGCAGCGCCCCGTTGAGCGCCGCGGCATGCACCCGCACGGCGACGTCGCCCGCGTCGCGGCCGAACCGGCCGGCGAGGATCCCGGCCAGGACCGGCTCCGCACGCTCCTGCACGACCAGCCAGATCGCGCGCAGCGCGGGCTCGGAACGGCTCATCCGGATCACCTCGAAGACGAGGTCACCGTCGTCGGGGCCCGCATCGGGGTGCTCGGCGTAGTCCCGTGCGAGGTGCTCGGCGAGCGGGGTGTCGTCGGGCCAGCGGGCCAGGCTCGCGGTGAACGCGTCGGTGGCCAGGCTCAGCACCGGCTCGACGCAGCTCTCCTTGGTGCGGAACCAGCGCCAGAACGTGCGGGCCGAGAGCCCCACCGCCTCGGCGATCTGTTCCCCGCCGGTCGCGGCGACGCCGTGCTCGCCGAACAGCCGGATCGCGGCCCGGGAGATCTCCAGGCGCTGCAGGGTGCGGCGGCGGTCGCTCATCGGCCGCCGTCCGCGCCGGACCGCCGTCCCCTCCGTCACACCGCACCCCCGAGTGCTCGCCGGGCGGTCAGCCTAGTCGGCGCGCGTTGGCACGCACCCGGGTGCGGATCGGCTCCAGCGCACGCCCGAGGGTCGCCGGCCCCGGCGGCGAGGTGGCCAGGACGACGGCGGCCCGGGAGAACCCGTCGACCTTCTCCGCCCACATCCGGTGGAACTCCCGGACCTCGCGTGCCGGGGGCGGGAAGCCCGAGGTGAGCATCCGGGCGGTGCGGCGTGCGACGACCAGCGGCGCGAACACCGCGATCTCGGTGAGCGAACGGGCGGCACGAGTGGTGGCGGACACGAGACGGACGGTAGCCCCACCTCCGACACCGGCCCCCGCCTCCGACGCCGAGAGTCCGCGCGCCGGTCACCGAGGGCTCGCCGCCGGTCACCGCCGGTTCGGTGGCGACACCCCCTCCCGCGTTAACGATGGAGTGCGGGGCCACGACAGGTAACCGAACGCGACCCCGGGGAGGGCTCACACGCATGGCCGTCGAGACGTTCTGGGACGGGCTGGAACGGCGCATCGCCGCCGGCGAACCGCCGTACGGGGAGCACCCGGGCGTCGCGCCGGACGGGGTGACGCCCGAGGCGCTGCGCCGCGTCCTGGACCTCGAGGCGCACCACCTGCGCCGCTCCGGCACCGCACCGGTCGCCCAGCACCTGCTCGCCGGGGCCGTCCTGGCCGGGGAAGCCGCACTGGCCGGAGCGGCCCGGGCCCGGCTCGCCGCCCAGGGTGTCCCCGCGCTGACCACCCGCTGGCGCACCCGGCCGCCGTCGGCGGCGCTGAGCCGGGTCCTGGAGGGCCACGGCGACGCGGTCGTCGCGCTGCTCGCCGGGCCGGACGGCCTGCTGCTGTCGCTCGATGCCTCCGGCGAGAGCGGCGCCTGGGACACCGCGACCGGACACGCGGTCCCGGACCCGCTCGCCGGGCCCGACGGTCCGCAGCCGCAGACGTCCGCGGCCCGCGCCCGGACGGTCGCCCTGTCCCCCGACGGCGGTCTGCTCGCCCTCGCCGGGGACGTCCCCGGCGTGCGGGTGCTCGCCACCGACGGCCCGGCCCGCGGTACCGAGGTCACGGCCCTGGCCGGGCCGTCCGGCCCGGTGACAGCGCTCGCGGTGACCGGGGCCTCCCCGACCCGGGTGCTCGCGGGCGGCGCCGACGGCGCGGTGCGGGTGTGGGACGTGACCAGCGGCGCGGCCGTCTCGGTCGCCCACGGCCACGTCGGCCCGGTCACCGCGCTGACCGCGACCGGCCGGGGCACCGTCGTGTCCGGCGGGGTGGACGGCACGCTCCGGTCCTGGGACCCGGCCAGCGGGGCCCCGCTGGGGCTGCTGGAGGGCGGGCCCGCCGTGGTCGCCGTGGTCGTGCCGACGGCAGGACAGCTGCTCGCGGCCACCGCCGACGGTGCCCTGCACGTGTTCGCGCTGGTCGACGGGGTGCCGCGGGACGCGGTGCGGCTCGACGTCCCCGGCGACGAGGTCGCGGTCACCGCGGCCGCGCGGGCCGGCGAGGGCCGGGTCGTCGTCGGACGGGTGGACGGAACCGTGCAGCTCGTCCCGACCACCGGCTCCGGCCCGGTCACCGAGCTCGCCGGGCACGGCGCCGCGGTCCGTGCGGTCGTCGCCGACCCGGCGGGCACCGTCGTCGCGTCCGGGGACGACCACGGCCGCGTCCTGGTCTGGGACCCCGCACGGGCCCGGCCGGGCACCGGCGGACCCGCCGGGGTCTCCCCCGCGGTCGGTGCGGTCGCCGCGACCGGGAGCCTGGTCGTCTCGGCCGGTCGCCGCTCCGACGGGGTGCTCGCCCACGACCCGGCCACCGGCACGCGTCGCTGGAGCGTCCCGGCCGGCGCGGGCCCGCTGTGGTTCGACCCCTCCGGCACCCGGCTGTTCGCCGTCACCGGGGCCTCGACCGTCGAGGAGCGCTATGCGACGACCGGGGTGCGGGCCGGTGCGGTGTCGCTGCCCGGCCGGGTACTGGCCGGGCGGGGCGCGCTGGTGGTGACCGGTGAGCCGGACGGCACGGTCGCGGTGCGCGACGCGCGCAGCGGGCGCGCCTTCCGCAGCACCCGGCTGCCGTCGGCACCGCGGGTGGCCGCGCCGACCCCCGGCGGGGCGACGGTGCTGCTCGCCGCGGACGGTCTGCTGGTCTGCTGGCGGCCCGCCTCCGCGAAGGTGTCCATCGTGGCGCTGCCGGCCGGGCTGGTCACGGCCGTGGCCGTCGACGACGACGGCTGCCACGGCGTGGTCTGCGACGCCGACGGCCGGGTGCACGTCTGGCGGGCCGGGTCGGCCAGGGTGACCACGGTGCGCGCCGACGCGGCGCACCTGACCGCGGCCGCCGGCGCGGGCCGGTGCCGCGCGGTGACCGCGGGCTCGGACGGCTCCGCGGTGCTGTGGGACCTGGCCTCGGCGACCGCGCTCGGCCGGGTTCCGTTGGACGCGCCGCTGACCGCGGTCGCGGTCGGGGGCGGGACGGTGGTCGTCGGCGACGGGTGCGGCGAGGTGCACTGCCTCGACCTGCTCTCCGGGGCCACCGTGGCCGTCGCGGACGGTGTCATCCCCGAGCAGGGCGGCTCGGCCGTGGTCCCGGCGCCACGTGCCGGGACCACGGACCGCGAGACGGCCGGTCAGCTCAGCGAGTAGCCCTCGAACTTCTCTCGGAGCGTCTTCTTCGAGCGCTGGGAGAAGCGACAGGATCCGGCGGCTGAGCTGGGAGAACGGGCGCCCGTTCGTGCGTGAGCAGGAAGCTCGTTCCGTCGGGGTTCCGTGCAGTGGGGCGACGGATCTACAGAGAGCTGTCATTACACCTCTGACCTGCGACGGAACAACAGGCTCGGCCACTGCGTCCGTGCATCGTCCGTGACGGCCGTCCTACGCCCTCACACGTCGGGACCTGGTGGTGATCTCCTCGCGGCGCGGGCTCGTCCCTGCCGGGCCGAGGGGTGGGGTGCAAGGTACTCAGTCCCGCCTTGTGCCCCACCCCTCGGGCTGGCAGCCGTCTCGGCGCGCCGTGAGGAGATCACCATCCCCGCCGCACTCCCCCATCTCCGAGCGGTGTCGGGTTCGGGCGGAGCCCGAGGGTTACAAGATCTTCCGGTAGTAGACGGCGCTCTCGTCGTAGCCGATGGACGAGTAGAAATCGGCGGCGCGTCGTGTCGCCAGGGAGACAACGCGTGCGCCCATGTCGAGTGAGCGGTGTTCGAACTCCGTCATCAGCATCGCGCCGATGTGCTGACGTCGAAGCTCCTGCGCGACAGCGATCTCCTCGACCGCGGCGACACTCCCGTTGGCGGGGCCTGTGCAACGAACGGTGGTTCCGGCCCGACACGCCGGACCTCGGCGTCCGGCGGGATGGGCACTGTGAGTGATGACATCAGACCCTATGGGCTCTGCTGAGAACGAGACGGGTTCGGGTCGGCGGTTCTCGCCCGAGCAGGCCGCCGCAGCGGCGATGGTGGCCGACGCCCGAGCGCGGGGGCTGGAACTGACCGGCCCGGACGGCTTGTTGAAGCTGTTCACTGAAGCTGTTCACTGAAGCTGTTCACTGAAGCTGTTCACTGAAGCTGTTCACCAAGAACGTGCTGGAGACCGCACTCGGCGAGGAGATGACCGAACACCTCGGGCATACCAAGAACC
>NZ_VRMC01000405.1:0-288 GCF_008369905.1 Pseudonocardia sp. EV170527-09 | reverse complement strand
TGTGATGTCCAGGGAGGTTGTCCCGTCCGGGGGCGGTGAGTCTGGCTGACAGACGAAGGCCTCCGGTGGGTGAAGCGGTTCCTAGACAGCTCCACTTCACAACCGGAGGCCTTCGTGTCCCACGCTAACGCCGCTCTGACCCCGCGCGCCCGGCTGCGGCTCGCTCAACTCGTCGTCGAGCACGGCTGGACCCACACCGCGGCCGCGACAATGTTCATGGTCTCCGCGCGGACCGCCAAGAAGTGGTCCGACCGCTACCGGGCCGAGGGGCCGGCGGGGATGGCCGAC
>NZ_VRMC01000404.1:0-289 GCF_008369905.1 Pseudonocardia sp. EV170527-09 | reverse complement strand
GCCCTTGACGCTCATGGGGTCAGCGTACGGAGTCCGTGGGTACGGTCTCCCCATGCCCGTCGAGCCGCCACCGACTCCGTGGTCGTTCCCGGGTCCGGAGCGGCTCGACGACTCCGACGACCTGGTCGCGGCGGGGGCCGACCTGGCGCCCGGCACGGTGCTGGCGGCCTACCGGCGCGGGATGTTCCCGATGCCGTCCGGCACGCCCGGCGACCCGATGTTCTGGTGGAGCCCGGTCCGGCGTGGCGTGCTGCCCGTGCGTGGCGTGCACGTGTCGCGCTCCCTGCGC
>NZ_VRMC01000403.1:0-290 GCF_008369905.1 Pseudonocardia sp. EV170527-09 | reverse complement strand
CCGAGTCCAGCGGCCGCGATACCCAGTCCTGCATCTCGGCGATTACCGACTCGGTGATCCGTGAGACCGTCTCTTTCGATATCGACGCCCCGTAGATCTCCGCGAAGTGCGCGGAGATCTCCCCGGTCGTCAAACCCTTCGCATACAGCGACAGCACGATCTCGTCGACGTCGCCGAGGCGGCGCTGTCGTTTCCGCACGATCTGCGGTTCGAACGTCGACGAGATCGTGCTGTCGCTGTATGCGAAGGGTTTGACGACCGGGGAGATCTCCGCGCACTTCGCGGAGATC
>NZ_VRMC01000402.1:0-292 GCF_008369905.1 Pseudonocardia sp. EV170527-09 | reverse complement strand
GGTGCGGCATGACTGAGCTGCTCACCGGCCGCATCACCGCGCACGCGACTCGCCTCGGGCTGCCGCACCTGGCCGAGAACCTCGAGCTTCTGGTCGGGCGGGCCGAGGCCGATCAGATGGGCTATCGCGAGTTCATCGACACCGTCCTCGGCGAGGAGCTCGGGCTGCGCGAGGGACGCCGGTTCCGGACCGCGCTGAAGCTGTCCGGGCTGCCGCACCACAAGACTCTCGACGAGTTCGACTTTGCCTTCCAGCCCGACCTCGACGTCAGAAAGATCCGCGACCTGGCCAC
>NZ_VRMC01000401.1:0-295 GCF_008369905.1 Pseudonocardia sp. EV170527-09 | reverse complement strand
CTCCCAAGGTATGCGTAATCCTTCGACTTCCCGGAGTCCATGGGAGAGCGATAGATCTGCCCAGAGGTGCGATCCTCCAGAAACCATCCAAGGTCATCTTCGCGAAACCCTAGAGCCTCGTCAGATTCAAGGATCTGATTGAGCATGGGGGATAGGCGTGGTCCGCAGATAACGATTAGGTTGTCACGATTAAGGTTAAGGAACCCGGGGGGTTCGATCACTTCGGAAGTTGCTGCGAGTTCCATCGACTTCGCGAGATCGTGAAGGTGGTTGTAGGCGGACAGGTCTTCTTGAG
>NZ_VRMC01000042.1:0-49081 GCF_008369905.1 Pseudonocardia sp. EV170527-09 | reverse complement strand
GCCGTCAAACGCGCCATCCGAGCTATTTACACCGCGTCCACCGCCGATGCCGCTGCAGCCGCGCTGGATGATCTCGATGACGAGTGGGGGCGAGCCTATCCGGCGATGATACGTTTGTGGCGTAACGCCTGGACCGAGTTCATGCCGTTCCTCGACTACGACATCGAGGTCCGGAGGGTGATCTGTACGACGAACGCGATCGAATCGTTGAACGCCCGCTACCGGCGAGCAGTCCGAGCGCGAGGGCATTTCCCCAGCGAGCAGGCCGCGATGAAATGTCTGTACCTTGTCACCCGCAGCCTCGACCCGACCGGACGAGGCCACACCCGATGGATGATGCGCTGGAAGCCAGTCCTCAACGCCTTCGCCATCACTTTCGGTGACCGCTGGCCGGGCGCCGAGCACTACTGACAACATCGCCGGAACCACCGTTCTCGTTACAGACCCGCGAGGTGGGCGTCGTAGCGCTGGTCGGAGAAGTGCGGGTCCTCCGGGTCGAACGCCGCGTCCCGGTGGGCGGCGGAGGTCACGGTGACCACCCGGGCGCCGTCGACCGCGGTGAGCGCCCAGTGCAGCCCCGAGGTGAGCGACGCCGGCCCGAGGTGGTTGACGGCCAGGTGCAGCTCCCAGTCGTCGACGGTGCGGGTCAGCGGGGCCCCGGCGACGGCGGCGGCGTGCACGAGCATGTGGAGCGGACCGTCCCACAGCCGCACGAAGCGGGCGATCGAGCGCTGGTCGGACAGGTCGAGCTCGCCGACGGCGACGCGCTCGTTGCCGGTGTCGGCGACGATGCCGGCGCGGGCGACGGCCCCGACCTCGGCGTCACGCACGGCGAGGGTGACCTCGGCGCCGGCGGCGGCCAGTGCGCGGGCGGTGGCGAGGCCGACCCCGGTGGTGGCACCGGTGACGACGGCGCGCCGCCCGGTGAGGTCGACACCGGCGAGGACGTCGGCGGCGGTGGCCGCGGCCGGTGCGACGGGGAGGACGGCGGCCGCCGTCGAGGTGGTCGAGGTGATGGTGGAGACGGGACGGGATCGGTCGGTCGTGGAGCGGAACAGCATGGCGTGATCCCTTCTGAGCACCGGGTACGCGGTCGGTGACGTCGTCGTTGCGTCGCCGTGTCCCCCGGGGACAAGTAAGCGGAGGATCCTCCGTATGACTCGGGACTCTATCCGGAGCATCCTCCGGATCGCAAGACGTATCGTGGGATCGTCAGTCCACCCGAGGAGGCACCGTCATGGGCACCAGCACACGTTCCGGCCTGCGCGCGGACGCCGCGCGCAACCGTGAGCTGCTGCTGGCCGCGGCCGTGCGCGCGTTCACCGCGGAGAGCCGCGGCGGCCCAGCCACGACCCTCGACGGCATCGCGAAGGACGCCGGCGTCGGCATCGGCACGCTCTACCGGCACTTCCCGAACCGGGACTCCCTGGTCGAGGCGGTCTACCGCAACGAGCTCGACCGGCTCTGCGCCGCGGCCGAACAGCTGCGCACCGAGCTGCCCGCGGACCAGGCACTGCGGGCCTGGATGGACCGCTTCGTCGACTACGTGATCACCAAGAAGCACCTCGCGGACTCGCTGCACGCCCTCGTCGCCTGCGGACACAACCCGTTCGCACAGAGTCGCGAGCGGATGGTCGAGGCCGTCCGCCTGCTCCAGCAGGCCGGCGTCGCCGACGGCACCCTGCGCGACGACGTCGACGCCGCGGACGTGCTCGTCGGCACCAGCGGGATCTGCATGGCCGTCGCCGACCCGCAGGGTCGCGAACAGGCCGGACGACTGCTGGACCTGCTCGTCGACGGCCTGCGTCCGCGCTGAGCCCCGGCCCGGGCACCCGGGGTGATCGTCCGGACACGTAGGATCCGTGCCGGACGAGGGCACCGGCCCGGACGAGCACGGAGGCATCATGGGCGAGCCGTTGCGCCGCGAAACGGACCGCGGGGAACACCGCCGGCCAGCCGTCGTGACCGCTCCGCCAGCCGACCTGGTCGCCGCCCCCGGCTACGGCGCACGCCGCATGTACCAGGCGTATCTTGCCGCCTGGAGCCGCCACGTCGACCCGGTTCTCACCGGCCCCCAGTTCGCGGTGCTGTCGGCGATCCGCGCCTACCCGGAGTCCGACCAGAGCTCGCTGGCCGGCGCCGTCGCCCTGGACACCTCCACGATGGCCGACGTCTGCCGCCGGATGGAGCGCCGCGGACTGATCGAGCGCACCGAGTCCCCTCGCGACGCCCGGCGCAAGATCCTCTCCCTCACCGACGACGGCGCGGCCGCCCTCACCGAGGTCACCCGCCGGACCCGGCGCCTGGACGCGGAGCTGCTGGCCGCGGTCCCGCAGGACCGGCGCTCGGAGATCGCCGGCCTGCTCAACACCCTCGGCGCCCACTGGGAGGCGGTCGCGGAGCGGACGTCGCTGCCCGGCGACGACTGAACCCGCCCGCCCCGTTACGTCCCGGTTTCCCTTCCGGGTCGTTCCCACGAGAACCTTGCGTATCCGGATAGTACGTGCTCGGATTACTTCTCGTGCGGGCCACGTCACAGGCCCGACGGATGCGAGGAGGTAGTCGTGGCACCCAGCCAGTCCCTGGAGATCACGGTCACGGGCGGCGGCCTCGGCGGGCTGACCGCCGCACTGGCCCTGCGCCGCCAGGGCTTCCGGGCCACCGTGCTCGAGGCCGCGCCGCGGCTGGGCGAGGTCGGCGCCGGGATCCAGACCGCCCCCAACGCCAGCCGCATCCTGTTCGGCCTGGGGCTGCGCCGGTCGCTGGAGCGGATCCACACCGCCCCGCAGGACCAGGTGCGGCGGCGCTGGGCCGACGGCTCGATCATCGCCCAGCTCCCGCTCGGGCAGCAGGTCGTCGAGGCCTACGGTGCGCCGTACTGGCACTACCACCGCGCCGACCTGCACCGGGTCCTGCTCGATGCCTGCCTCGACCCGGACGGCCCCGGCCCCGCCGTGACCGTGCACACCGACGCGAAGGTCGTCGAGCTCGACCGCAGCGACCCGGACCGCCCGGTGGCGGTCACCGCGCGCGGGCTGCGCGTCGCGGGCGACGTGCTGGTCGGCGCCGACGGCATCCGGTCCGGGGTGCGCGACCTCGCCGGGTTCGACGACACCCTCGCCTTCTCCGGCGAGATGGCCTACCGGGCCCTGATCCCCGGCGAGCTGATCGCCGCGGACCCGGCGACCCGGTTCCTGCTCGACCGCTACCACTCCACGATCTGGTACGGCCCCGGCAAGCACCTGGTGCACTACATGATCCGCCGCGGCGAGTACCTCAACGTCGTCGCGATCGTGCCCTGCACCGAGCAGGTCGAGCGCGACTGGAGCGCCCCCGCCACCGCCGAGGACCTCGTCGCCGACTTCGCCGACTGGGACGACCGCGTCCCGGCGATGCTGTCCAAGGCCAAGGACGACGTCTCGGTGTGGGCACTGTACCGGCGCCGCCGCGACCCGGTCTGGCTCGACGGCCGGGTCGCCCTGCTCGGCGACGCCTGCCACGCGATGCTCCCCTACCAGGCCCAGGGCGCCTCGCAGGCGATGGAGGACGCCGCCGTGCTGGCCGAGGAGCTCGGCGCGGCCGGCCGCAGCGGGATCGACGCCGCGCTCGCGCGGTACGTGCAGCGCCGCGCCAAGCACGCGGGCGTCGTGCAGGACGCCTCGCTGCAGAACATGGACTTCTACCACCTGCCCGACGGCCCCGAGCAGCGCGAACGCGACGAGAAGCTGCGCCGCTTCCAGGGCGAGTCCGACGTGTCCTACGACTGGCTGTGGCGGGGTTCCCCGTTGAACGATCCGGACGACGAGTCCGTCACCTACCCCTTCGCCCGATAGAGGAGCACCGACATGCGTACCGGAGACCAGGTCGTCCAGGACCTGCCCTGGCGCTGGGGCGTCCAGGGGAAGATCTTCCTCATCGGCGGCCTCGGCTACATGTTCGACGCCTGGGACGTCGCCCTCAACGGCTTCCTCACCCCACTGCTCGGCGTCGAGTTCGACCTCTCGACCGGCCAGCGCGGCCTCGTCGCGACGGCCAACCTCATCGGCATGGCCGTGGGCGCCGTCGCGTTCGGCACCATCGCCGACCGGATGGGCCGCAAGCGGGTCTTCAGCATCACGCTGCTGATCTTCGCCCTGTTCTCCGTACTGGGTGCCTTCTCCCCCAGCTGGGAGGTCTTCCTGGCGCTGCGCTTCCTGGCCGGCATCGGGCTCGGCGGCTGCATCCCGGTCGACTACGCGATCGTCAGCGAGTTCTCACCCCGCAGGTACCGGGGCAAGGTGCTCGCCGCGATGGACGGCTGGTGGCCGATCGGCGCCACTCTCGCCGGGCTGTCGGCGACCCTACTGGTGCCCGTCGAGGGCAACTGGCGCTGGATGCTCGCGCTGATGGTGCTGCCCGCGCTGCTGCTGGTCTGGGTCCGCCGCGGCGTCCCGGAGTCCCCGCTCTACCTGGCCCGGACCGGCCGCGAGGCCGAGGCCCGCGCCGTCATCGACGACATGGTCCGCCGCACCGGCGCCCCCGTCGAGCAGTACACGATCACCGCCGCCGCGCCGGAGCCGACCACCTCGCGCCGCCGCGGTCTCGGCGCGCTGGCCGAGCAGCTGCGCATGGTGTGGTCGTTCAACCCGCGCATCACCGGCGTCGCCTGGTCGCTGTTCATCACCGTCATGGTCGTCTACTACGCCGCGCTGTCCTGGATGCCGTCGATCCTGCGGGCCCAGGGCATGGGCGAGGTGGCCGCGTTCGCCTCCACCACGGTCATGAACGCGGTCGGCATCCTCGGGGTCATCACCTCGGTGCTGCTGGTCGAGGTCGTCGGCCGCAAGTGGGTCATCGGCGTCGCGGGACCGTGCGCCGCACTGTCGCTGGTCGTGTTCTCCCTGGTCATGGGCTCGTCCACGGCGGCGGTCGCGATGATCGCGGTGTTCGGGTTCTTCGCCCTGGTCGTCATCCCGGTCATGTACGCCTACGTCTCCGAGCTCTACCCCACCGAGCTGCGGGCCTCGGGCTTCGGCTGGGCGTCGTCGTCGAGCCGGGCGGTCACCGGGTTCGTCCCGCTGATCTTCGGCAGCCTGCTGTGGCCGGTGCTGGGCCTGCCGCTGACCTTCACCCTGATGGCGCTGCTGGTGCTGGCCGCGGTGACGTTCATGGCCCTCGGTGCCCCCGAGACCCGGGGCCGCGAGCTGGACCGCATCACCGGCGACGAGCAGACCCTCGACGCGCCGGCCGTGGAGCGGGTGGAGAAGGCGTGAAGCCCGCCGCGTTCACCTACCACCGGGCGTCGTCGGTGCGCGGGGCGGTCGACCTGCTGACCGAGCTCGCCGACGACGAGCCCAAGCTGCTCGCCGGCGGGCAGAGCCTGGTCGCGATGATGAACTACCGGATGGCCCGCCCCGGGCACCTGATCGACCTCACGCACGTCCCGGGCCTGGCCGGCATCCACCGCACCGACGGTGCACTCCGGATCGGCGCACTCACCACGCACCGGGCCGTCGAGCGGGCCGACCTCGGGCCGGACTTCGCGGTCCTGTCGGCCGCGATGCGCTGGGTCGGGCACCTCCCGATCCGCACCCGCGGCACCGTCGGCGGGTCGATCGCGCACGGCGACGCCACCGCCGAGTGGTGTCTGCTGGCCGTGCTCCTCGACGCCGTGGTCGTCGCCGAGGGGCCGGGCGGGCGCCGCGAGATCCGGGCGCGGGAGTTCTTCCTCGGCCCGTTCACCACCGCCCTGGCCCCCGACGAGGTGATCGTCGAGGTCGTGTTCCCCCGGCCCGCGCCGCGGGCGGCGCTCACCGAGTACGCGGACCGGCGAGGCGACTTCGCCGTCGTCGCGGCGGGGGTGGACCTGGACACCGAGGAGGTCGTGCTCGGCGGGGTCGGCGCCGTCCCGGTGCTGGTCGGCCCGGCCGGGACGCCGTCGGAGATCGCCGACGGGCTGGAGCTGCGCGACGAGGCCGGGATCCCCGCGGCGTACCGCCGTGGCCTGGTCCGCACCCTCGTCGCCCGGGCACGGGAGGAGGCCGCGGGTGGCTGAGCCCGGATTCCGCCGCGACGGCAGCTGGGTCGGCGCGTCCGTCCCGCGCCGGGAGGACCCGCGGCTGCTCACCGGCCGCGGCCGGTTCGTCGACGACATCACCCTGCCCCGGATGCTGCACGCCGCGTTCGTGCGCAGCACCGAGGCACACGCCAGGGTGGTCGACGTCGACCTGTCCGAGGTCCGTGCGGTGCCCGGCGTGGTGGCCGCGTTCGACGCCGCCGACCTCTCCCTGGGCGACATCACCGCGCTGCTCGACCGGCCGCTCGAGGAGTTCGTCCCGACCTCGATGCCGGTGCTGGCCGGGGAGAAGGTCCGCTACGTCGGAGAGCCGCTCGCGATCGTGCTCGCCACCGACCCCTACGCCGCAGAGGACGGGGTGGAGGCCGCCGTCGTCGAGCTCGACCCGCTCGACCCGGTGGTCACCGAGGCCGCCGCGCTGGCCGCGGCCGGCCCGCCGGTGCACGACGAGGCCCCCGGCAACGTGCTCGTGGACGTGTCGCTGTTCGCGACCGAGGGCATCGACGACGTGTTCGCCGACGCGCACACGGTCGTCTCGGTCGAGGCACGGACCGGTCGGCAGAACGCGCTCCCGCTGGAGACCCGCGGCGTCGTCGCCGACTGGGACGACCGCGACGAGCAGCTGGTCGTGCGCACCTGCACCCAGGTCCCGCACCAGGTCCGCACCGTCCTGGCCCGCTGTGCCGGGCTCGACGAGAGACAGGTCCGGGTCCTGGTGCCGGACATGGGCGGCGGGTTCGGGCAGAAGTGCGTCGTCGGCCGGGAGGAGATCGCCGCCGCGGCCGCCGCGAAGCGGCTCCGCCGTCCGGTGAAGTGGATCGAGGACCGGCGCGAGGCGTTGACCGCGAGCTTCCTGGCCCGCGAGCAGCACTACACCGCCCGCGCCGCGTTCACCGCCGACGGGGAGATCCTCGCCCTGGAGTCCGACGTCGTCTGCGACATGGGCGCCTACTCCTGCTACCCGTTCACCGCGGGCATCGAGCCGCTGATGGCCTCGGCGGAGATGCCCGGCGTCTACCGGGTGCCCGCCTACCGGGTGCGCGGCCGCGCGGTCACCACGAACAAGGCGCCGACCGCGCCGTACCGCGGGGTGTCCCGGCCGCAGTACGTGATGGTGATGGAGCGGCTGATGGAGCGCGCCGCCCGCGAGCTCGGGCTCGACGCCCTGGAGGTCCGCCGCCGCAACCTGATCACCGAGTTCCCCTACCGCGGGGTCAACGCGATCACCTACGACCCGGGGTCCTACCGGGAGTCGCTGGACCTGTGCGAGCAGGTGCTGCGCGACGAGGGCTGGCCCGGCCGCGTCCTGTCCGACGGCCGGGTCCTCGGCATCGGCTACTCCTGCTTCTCCGAACGCACCGGCTACGGCTCCGGCGCGTTCGCGGCGCGCAAGATGCAGGTCGTCCCCGGGTTCGACCTGTCCCAGATCACGATGGACCTGGACGGCACGGTCACCGTCACCACCGGCACGCTCTCGCACGGCCAGAGCCACGAGACGACCTTCGCCCAGATCGTCGCCGACCGGCTCGGCCTGCCCTACGACAAGGTCATGATCGTCCAGGGCGACACCGACCGGATCACCTACGGCTGGGGCTCGTTCGCGCCCCGCTCGGTGACGATCGGGGGGTCCGCGGCGGCCGCGGCGGCGGTGAAGCTGGGCGACCAGCTCCGTGCCCTGGCCGCACACCTGGCCGGGACCGACGTGGACTCGGCCCGGCTCGACGGCCGCGGCGGGGTGTGTGCCGGGGACCGCACGTTCTCCTACGCCGAGCTGGCCGACGTCGCCTACCTGCGCGCGCACCTGCTGCCCAAGGAGGTGGGGCCGGGCCTGACCGCGACGGCGAGCTTCGACGTCGGCGGCGACGGCACGTTCTCCAACGCCACCCACGGCTGCGTCGTCGCGCTCGACCCGGGCACCGGCGGCGTCGAGATCCTGCGCTACGTCTGCGTCGAGGACTGCGGCGTCGCCATCCACCCGCGCGTCGTCGAGGGGCAGGCCCGCGGCGGCATCGCCCAGGGCATCGCCGGGGCGCTGTTCGAGCAGGTCGTCTACGACGAGCTCGGCCAGCCGCTCGCGCCGAGCTTCATGGAGTACAAGGTCCCGACCGCCGCCGAGATCCCCGACGTGCGCATCGAGCACCTCGAGACGCCGTGCGCGTTCACCGCCGACGGCGCGAAGGGCGCGGGTGAGGGCGGCACGATCGGCGCCCCCGCGGCCGTGCTCAACGCCGTCAACGACGCGCTGCGCACGACCGGCGCCGAGCTGGACTCCACCCCGATCCCCCGCGCCGCCCTCTTCGGGGCCCTGAACCAGGAGGCATCGTGACCGACGTCCAGCTGGTCGAGCTGACCGTCAACGGGGAGCGTCACGAGCTGGCGATCCCGCCGCGCCGCACGCTGGCCGACGTGCTCCGCCACGACCTGGGGCTCACCGGCACCCACGTCGGCTGCGAGCACGGGATCTGCGGAGCGTGCACCGTGCTCGTCGACGACGCGCCCGCCCGCGCCTGCCTGCTGTTCGCCGTGCAGGTGGAGAACGCGGCGATCCGCACGGTCGAGTCGCTGTCCGGGCCCGACGGCGGGCTGTCGGACCTGCAGCAGTGCTTCGGTGAGCACCACGGGCTGCAGTGCGGCTTCTGCACCCCCGGGTTCCTGATGCTGGCCGAGGGCTACCTCGCCGAGTCCCCCGACGCGGATCGCGAGGAGATCCGCGAGGTCGTGGCGTCGAACCTGTGCCGGTGCACCGGCTACCAGACCATCGTCGACGCCGTGGAGGACTGCGCGGGCCGGCGCCGCGCCGCGCTGCAGTCCGCACTGGACTCCGCACCCCGTTCCGCACCGCAGTCCGCACCGCAGTCCGCACTGGACGGAGCATCAGCATGAGCCCGCACGCCACCGGTCTGCACGGGGCCGGTACCGACGCGACCTACGCGACCGCCGGGTTCGGCGCCGCCGCGCGGCGCGGGACCCGGCCCGCGGTCGTCGTCGTGGACCTGACGGTCGGGTTCACCGACCCCGCGCTGCCCACCGGCAGCGAGCTGTCCGAGGTCGTCGCCGCGACGTCGACCCTGGTCGGGGCGGCCCGCACCCTCGACGCCCCGGTGGTGTGGACGACGATCGCCTACACCACCGCCGAGCTCGACACCCTGCCCTGGCTGGTGAAGGCGCCCGGCATGCGCTCGCTCGTCGAGGGTTCGGCCGCCGTCGGCTTCGACCCCCGGCTCGACGTCCGCGGCACCGACCACACACTGACCAAGAAGGGTGCCTCGGCGTTCTTCGACACCGGACTCGCGACCCTGCTGCGATCGTCCGGTGTGGACACCGTGCTGGTGTGCGGGGCCACCACCTCGGGCTGTGTCCGCGCGACCGCCGTCGACGCCGTCCAGTCCGGGTTCGGCGTACTGGTGCCGCGTGAGTGCGTCGGCGACCGCGCGGCCGGGCCGCACGAGGCCAACCTGTTCGACATCCACGCCAAGTACGGCGACGTGATCGGTCTCGACGACGCGCTCGCCTACCTGAAGGGACTCCTGTGACCGTCACGTCCACCCGTCTCCGGCAGGTCCGCCAGGACGCGCTCGCCGACCTCGCCGGCGTCCCCGCCGTGTCCCGCTGGGTGCGGCACGGCGACCTGGCGCTGCACGCCCTGGACTACGGCGGCGACGGCGTCGCCGTCCTGGTCCTGCCCGGCATCACCAGCCCCGCGGTGACGATGGACTTCGTCGCCCGCGAGCTCGTCGACCTGTGCCGCCCGGTGGTGCTCGACGTCCGCGGTCGCGGGCTGTCCGACACCGGCGACTCCTGGACCCTCGACGACTACGCCGGTGACGCGCTGGCCGTGCTCGACGCGCTGGACCTGGGGCCCGACACGGTGCTGTTCGGGCACTCGATGGGCGCCCGGATCGCCGCCGTCGCCGCCACGCGACGGCCGGTCGGCAGCGCCGTGCTCGTCGACCCGCCGCTGTCGGGACCCGGCCGCTCGCCGTACCCGACGACGCTGGAGGCGTTCCTGGGCCAGCTGCACGAGGCGCAGCACGGCACCGACGCCGACGGGGTCGCGCGGTCCTGGCCGCGCTGGCCCCGCCGCGAGCAGGAGCTGCGCGCGCGCTGGCTGTCCTCCTGCGACGAGGCCGCGATCGCCGCGACGCACGCCGGGTTCGAGTCCGAGGACTTCTTCGACGTCTGGCCGAGCGTCCCGGCGCCGGTGACCCTGCTGTACGGCGCGGACTCCCCCGTCGTGCCCGCGTCCGGGGTCGCCGAGCTCGCCGCCGCCCGGCCGGACGCCCGGCTCGTCGCCGTCCCGGACGCCGGACACATGGTGTTCTGGGACAACCCGGCCGAGGCGCTGGGACTGCTGCGCACGACGCTCACCGGGCTCCTCCGGGGCTGACCCCGCCCCGCCCTACGCCGCCCCGGCTCCCGGGGCGATCGGCGCGGGCCTACCGTCTCGGTGTGCAACCGTGCCCGCGCCCGACCACGTCCCTGCTGCGGGCGGCCATCCTGCTGGTGGCCGCCCTGCTCCTGGCAGGCTGCTCCGCCGACCGTCCCGCCGCCTCGTCGGCGCAGGACACCGAGCCCTGGCCGGGACAGACCGCCTCGGAGCGGGTCGGCGCCCCCGGGCTGGAGGCGCTGCGGACCAAGTTCCGCTTCTACGCCCAGGACCCCTGCTGGTCGGGCGACGCGGCGAGGGTCTTCCCGCGCTGCGGCCGGTTCACCACCGAGATCCGCAACGTGCTGCCCCAGGTCCGGCAGGACGCACCCACCGCGACCGCGCAGGCCGACCTCGTCGGGAAGGCGCTGGACGACTTCGCCGCGAAGGGCTGCCAGGCCGACCCGGGCACCCTCGCCGAGGGCGACGCCACCGTCTGCGGCCCGGCGTTCCGCGCGGTCCAGGAGACCGTCCAGGGCATGGCGACGGCAGCGGGCGCCGGAACCTGAGGGGCCCTGCGCCGTCCATGATCGCCGGGAGTGGAGTTCGGAGTGCAGCCCGCCGACCTCCACGCTCCGCTCCCGCCGATCATCGAACCGTGACGCGCACCGGCCGGCCCCGCCGTCCTGCGGCGACGGCGCACACCCTCACCCCGCGGCGGCCCGGGTGAGGAACGCGTCCAGCTCCGCCCGGGTCGGCGCCGTGGCCGGCCCGTGCCGGGTCACCGCGAGTGCCGCGGCCGCACCGGCCCGGGCGACCGCCTCGGACCACGCGGTGCCGCGCAGCAGCTCCGCGGCCAGGACACCGCAGTGCGCGTCCCCGGCGCCGTTGGTGTCGACGGCGTCCACCACCGGCGCCGGGACGGCCTCCACCACCCCGTCGCGGACGACCACGCAGCCCGCGGCTCCGTCGCGGACGACCACGGCCGCGTCGTCGTGCAGCCGCCGGGCCAGCGCCTCGGCGGCGCGCGCCGGGGTCGGCTCCCCGGTCAGCAGCCGCGCCTCCCGCGCGTTGGTGCTCAGCACCCCGGTCGCGGCGAGCATCCGCTCCCACAGCGTGTCCGGCACGTCCGTGACCAGCGGCCCCGGATCGAGCAGGACCGTCGCCGACGACTCCTCGGCCGCGGCGAGCAGCGCCCCGGCCTTGTCCGGGACGAGCAGGCTGTAGCCGGACACGTAGAGCACGTCGTCGGCGGTGGTCGCGGGAAGCCCTGCGGGGAGCGCGGTCTCGACCCCGCTGCCGGTGACGAAGGTCCGTTCCCCGGAGGGGTCGACCAGGGTCACGCAGATCCCGGTGTCGCCACCGGGGTCGGGCGGCGCGGTCACCGTGACACCCTCTGCGGCCAGCGCGGCCCGCACCAGGTCACCGTGCGGACCGGTGCCGTGC
Source organism: Pseudonocardia sp. EV170527-09 (assembly GCF_008369905.1). Classification (NCBI taxonomy): domain Bacteria; kingdom Bacillati; phylum Actinomycetota; class Actinomycetes; order Pseudonocardiales; family Pseudonocardiaceae; genus Pseudonocardia; species Pseudonocardia sp. EV170527-09. The sequence continues at coordinate 37,214 of NZ_VRMC01000042.1, read as the reverse complement.
CCGCCGGCGTAGAGGACCTCGGCCCCGGCCCGGGCGGCCGCGGCGACGACGTTGAACCCGCCGCCGGGCAGCATCGCCGTGCCGGTGGCGAGCACGTCGCCGCCCGGCGGGGGCAGCGCGGGAACCTGCATGACCAGGTCGACCAGGACCTGTCCGGAGTGGACGAGCCGGCCGGTCACCGCTGCCCCCGGGCCCCGCCCAGTGCGGCGTACACCCCGGCGGCGACGACGAAGGTGATCACCCAGGCCAGCCCGTTCTCGCCGAACCAGGTGCCGGCGAGCGGCCCGGTGAACCACGGCTCCGACGACGGCCCGACGGTCGCGAACAGGTAGCCGACGACGATCGCCAGCGCCCAGGCCGCCGTCGCCCGCGGCTCGATCCCGCCGCGGTACCAGTAGCCGCTGCTGCGCGAGGTGTCCATCAGGGCCACCGGGTCGTAGTGACGGCGACGCAGCATGTCGACGGCGAACACCCCGACCCAGGCGGTGATCGGCACGGCGAGGGCGCTGATGAAGGCGATGAACGGCGGGTAGAAGCCCTCGGCGATCAGCATGAAGTAGATCGCGCCGACGAAGGTCACGAGCACGTCGACGACGACGGCGTACACCCGCGGCAGCCGCACGCCCAGGGTCAGCGTGGTCAGCCCGGCCGAGTAGACCGACAGGTGGTTCGACAGCAGCAGCCCGCCGAACGCGGCGACCAGGTACGGGATCGCCATCCACGCGGGGAGCAGGTCGCGGATCGCGGCGACCGGGTCCTCGGCGGTGGCCAGGGTCGGGTCACCAGCGGCGAGCAGGCTGCCCAGCGAGATCAGCAGCACCAACGGGATGCCCGCACCGGCCGCGGCCGAGGCGACCAGGGAGCCCGCTCGCACCGACGGGGACTGGTAGCGGGACATGTCGGCCGAGGCGTTGGCCCAGCCGATGCCGGTGCCCGCCGCGATCACCCCGACCGCGGCGACGACCGCACCCGACGGCGCGGGGGCGGCCGCGGCGACCGCGGCCCAGTCGACGGTGGCGACCAGGAACCCGCCGACGACGATGTTCAGCGCGCCGAACACCCAGGTCGCCCAGCGCTGCACCGCGACGAGCACCGCGTGCCCCAGCCCGGCGACGAGCACCGTGCACAGCACGAACACCGCGATGCAGACGAGCGTGATCACCGGGTGGTCCTTCGCCGACGGGCTGGTCCCCGCGACGATCGTGACCAGCGACAGCAGCGCGAACGCGGCCGTGGTGGTGTTGACCGTCTCCCAGCCCAGCCGCGACAGCAGCGACACCAGGGTCGGGCCGATGTTGCCGCGGGCGCCGAACACCGCACGCGACAGCGTCAGCCCGGGGGCCCCGCCGCGCCGCCCGGCGATCGAGACGGCGCCGACGATCGCGAACGACCCGACGCTGCCGAGCACCGCGGCGATCACCGCCTGGGTGATGTTCAGCCCGGAGGCGACCAGCGTCGCGCCGAGCGGGAGACCGAGGATGGAGATGTTCGCGGCGAACCAGACCCAGAAGAGCTGCCCCGGGCGGCCGTGCCGTTCGGCGACCGGGACGGGTTCGATGCCGCGGGTCTCGAGCGTGCCGGTCCCGGCGGTGCCGGTGTCGGTCGTGCTGGTGGCCATGTCGGCCTCCTGTCAGGATGGAAGGCGGAGGCGGAGCAGCCCCTCGACCACGTCGTCGAGGGGATCGAGCAGGGCGGCGTTGACCCGGCGAACGGTGCCGACGAGGTCGGCGGGCAGTGCGGCGGCGCCGTGCACCGCTCCGAGGACCGCGCCGCAGATCGCGGCGACGGTGTCGGTGTCACCGCCCAGCGAGGCGGCGGTGACCAGCGCGGCCCGGGGATCCTCGCCGAGGGCGGCGGCGAGCCCGAGGGCCGCGACGACGGACTCGGTCGCGGTGACCGAGGTGCCGACGACGTCGACGACGGTGTCGGCGAGCGCGACCCGGTCGAGCCCGGGCAGGACCCGGAACGCGACGTCGAGGCGGGCGGCGACGTCGGCGCCCGCCGCCCAGCCGCCGCGTCGCGCACCGGCCCGGGCGGCGTCGAGCGCGGCGTCCAGCGCGGCAGGGAGCCCCGCGCCGGACACCCCGGCCGACACCGCGGCGGCCACCGCAGCGGCGGCGGCGATCCCGGGTGCGGTGTGGTGGGTGACGACCGCGGACTCCACCACGGCGTCGAGGAGCCGCGGACCGGTGTGCGCGATGCCGACCGGCGCGACGCGCATCGCGGCGCCGTTGGTGACGCCGTCGCGGCCCGCGAGCTCCGGCGGCTCACCGTCCGCGAGCCGGGTCAGGGCCCGGCGGGTGGACGGGCCGAGCAGGTCCAGTGACCCGCGCCGGATCATGTCCTGCTCCCACGCCTCCAGGGCACCGGCGAACACCCCGGCCGGGACGTGGCCCCCGTGGTCGAGCAGGATCCGGGCGAGCAGCAGCGCCTGCTCGGTGTCGTCGGTGACGGTGCCCGCCGGGAGCTTCGGAGCGATCGGCTGGTCGTCGGCGCCGTCGAGGAGCCGGTCGACGACGCCGTAGCGCTCGGTGATCGCGGCCCGGGACAGCGACTGGGTGGGCATCCCGAGGGCGTCGCCGACGGCGAGGCCGAGCAGTGCGCCCATGGCGCGGTCGTGCGGGGCGCTCACCGCTGCTCCCCGAACGCGAGGTGGAACCGGAAGCGCTGCGGATCCAGCAGGCTGACGACGTGCTCGACGAGCCCGCCGCGGGCGTCGCGGGTGACCCGGACGGCGCGCAGGAACAGCTCGCCGGGCTCGCGTTCGAGGGTGACGGCGTCGGCGGTGTCGAGCGGGGCGACCGAGATCCACTGCTCCCCCGCGACGCCGAGCAGGCCCGCCGCGGCGAGGGTGGCGGTGATCGAGCCGTCGACGAGGCCGGTCTCCGGGAGCCGGGCGAGGTCACCGGTGGCGGGCAGCGAGGCGGTCTCCAGCGAGACCGGGACGGACCCGGCCCGCCGCAGCCGACGCACGGTGACCAGCGGCCCCTCGTACCCGGTGGGACCGGGGTCGCCGCCCGCGGCGATGCCGAGCAGTTCGGTGCGAACGGCCGCGCCGGACGCGGCGAACGCCTGCGCCCAGCCGAGCCGCTGGTCCAGGGGCGACCCGTCGAAGGTGACGAACGAGCCGACACCGGTCTCGGTGGTGATGAGGTCGCGCCGCGCGAGCTCGGCCAGCGCGCTGCGGACCGTGCCGCGCGAGACGGCGTAGGTGCGGGCGAGCTGGTTCTCCCCCGGGAGCTGCTCACCGTTCGGCAACCGGCCGGAGCGGATCCGCCCGGCGAGGTCCTCGACGAGGCGCGCCCTCTTGGAGCGGCCACCCTGTTCAGACATGTACAAACATGTACAGCAGCAGGGCGTCCCCGTCCACCCCCGATGTCGGCACCGGTCCCGACCTCGTGATCGCCGGGCGTGGAGTGCGGACGCCAGTCCGGCGACCCCCGCGCTCCACACCCGGCGATCACGGAGACGGTCGGGCCGCGGACACGACGGAGACCCGCGCGCCGGTGCGGCACGCGGGTCCCGGCCCCACGGGGCTCAGCCGGCGAGCAGCGCCCCCGCCCCGGGCACCCGCGGCTCCAGCCCGAGCTCGGTGAGGATGCGGTGCGCCGTCGCGGTGGCCGCGGACAGCACCGGGATCCCCGCGTCCTCCTGCACGGCCTCGATCGACGGCAGCGACGGCATCTGCACGCACGCGCTGAGCACCAGCGCGTCGGCACCGGTCAGGTCCAGCCTGCGCCAGTGCTCGCGCAGGTCGGCCGGGTCGAGCCGGGCGACGGCGAGGTTGTCGGGCACCTCCAGCGACAGCGAGTCGACGACCCGCACCCCCGCGTCCTCGAGGTAGTCCACGACCGCCTTCGTCAGCGGCTCCAGGTACGGCGTGATGATCGCGACCCGCTGCGCCCCGAGCGCGGCGATCCCCGACAGCAGCGCGCCCGCGCTGGAGACGACGGGCGCCTCGGAACCCTCGGCCCGCAGCGCGGCGGTGATGTCGTCCTCGGCGGTGCAGTGGTAGCCGGGACCCTGCGCCATGATCGCCACCAGACAGGCGGTCGCGACGACGTCCGGGCGGGCGTCGGCCAGCTCGGCCGCGGCCCGCCGGGCCTGGGCGTTCATCGCACGCAGCTGCTCGGGCGTCACGTGCTGCATCCGGGCCCGCGCCGCGTGGAAGACGAACCGGTCGTCGGGCAGCACGTCCTCGCGGGCGCGCAGCATCCGCGGGAGCTCGGTCTCCATCGTGAGGTTCGAGCTCGGGACGATCATCCCCACGTGGTGGTCGGTCATCGCTTCCCCACCGGGCGCATCTCCGGGACGGTCAGCTCCCCGGTGTCGACGATCAGCTCGTCGTCGAGGAACAGCGAGTTGCCGCGCATCGGGATGTCGAAGTGGCAGGCGGTGTCGTTCGGGCCGCCGAGCTCGTTGTTCGGACCGATCGAGAACATGACGTTGCCGTAGAAGCTGCGCAGCTCCATGCCCATGCCCCCGCCGAACTGGGTCAGGCCGTGCCAGTGGGCGCGCTCGTCGAGACCCCAGCCGACGTGGCTCATGCCGTAGCCGCGCGGGTCGTCGAAGCTCTCGATGTAGGAGCGCAGCAGGTCCGCGTCGAGCCCGGAGGAGCCCGCGCCACCGCGGATGTCGCGGATGAAGCCCTCCTCGATGGTGATCTCGACCGGGGTCTGCACGTAGGTGTTGAACGGCAGCAGCACGTCGCCGGGGGCGAGGACGATCTTCCCGTCGACGCCGTCGTCGGCACCGCCGGTGAACACGAACGCGGCCGGCCAGTGGTCCCAGCGGCCGGGGGTGTCGGTGTAGCCGTACTCGCTCATCGTCGGGTACATGCCGAGCCGGTAGGTGACGTCGGTGCCGTGCGGGCTGGTGATCCGCATGGTCGACGCCTTGGCCAGCAGCTCCGCGCCGGTCTCGACGCGCTCGCGCAGCTCGGTGGTCGGCATCAGCCGGGCCAGCAGCTCGGGTGGCTCGACGGCGGTGAGGATGCGGGTGCCCGCGTCCTGGATCGCGAACTGCTCCTTGCTGAACAGCAGGAACGTGCAGTCCACGACCATGTCCGCGGCCTTGAGTGCGTCCACGGCCAGCGGGATGTTGCCCAGGCCGGAGTCGCCGACCGCCCAGGCGCCGCCCGCGCTCGCCGGCGACGGCAGCCGCATGTGGTAGCCGGTCGCACCCAGCTTCTGGATCGCCCAGAGGAAGGCGTCGGCGTACTCGGTCCGTTCCGCGCCCCGGGTGAGGACGACGACCGTCTCACCCTCGTGCACGCCCGACAGCGTCAGCTGCTGCAGGCAGATGTCGTTGAACAGGTTCTGGTCCATCGCGCACCTCCGTGTCTCGTCCGATTAATCCGAGCACGTACTATCCGGATACGGAATACCTTGCGACGAGCGGAAACGGCACCGTCACACGGGACGGATCAGCCGGGGTCGCCGTCGCAGACGGACTTCAGCGACCGCCCGAGGGCGTTGCGGTGGACCTCGTCGAGCCCACGGGCCTGCTCGACCGCGGCCTGGGCCAGGGTCGACGGGCACTCCTCGTTCGCCCGGGCCGGGCCGGCCAGCTTCAGCGCGGCCACCAGCTCGTCGCCGATCCGATCCAGCTGCGGCCGCACCCGGGCCAGCTCGGGCCGCTGCGCGGGACGGGTGTCGGGCCGGTCGGTCCACTGCCGGATCAGGTCGTTCTGCACCTGGGTGCTCGCCGCGATCTGGTCGGAGACGATCCGGGCCGCCCAGTCGGGGTCGACGCCGTCGCGGGTCGCGTCGGCCCGGGTCTCGGCGACGACGGCCGCCTCCCGTGCCGGGTCGGTGACGGCCGTTCCGGTGCCGAACTTCGCCGCGGCCACCTGGTCCGAGATCCGGGCGCGCTGTGCGGACAGCTCCACGATCCGGATGAGCCCGTCGGCCGGGGACGCGCCGGGCGGGCCCTCGGTCAGCGGGAGGGGCTGGTCGCCGCACCCGGCCAACAGCCCCAGGGCCAGGACGGCCCCGGCCAGTGCGGTACCGCGTCTGCCGATCACAGCCGCGAGCCTACGACCGCAGCGGTCGCGACCCCCCGCCGCCCGCGACATTCCCGGAATCCGACCCTCCGGTGATCCTTTCGCCACGACACACCGCGGGGGTGCGTTTCCGGGCTCCCGGAAACGCACCCCCGCGGCAAATACGGCGACGCCGGCCGTCGCCCGGCCCGCGGGTTTCCGCGGCGGGCCGGCCGGCCCGGTCAGAACCAGGCCTTGCGTCCTCCCACCGGCCGTCCGATCGCACCCAGGATCAACAGGACCACACCGACGATCACCAGCAGGCCGCCGAGGTAGTAGAGAATGGAGATGCCGGTGAAATAGCCCACCAGCAGCAGGATCAGACCAAGAATGATCATTTTGCGTCCCCTCCCAGGAATGTGAGGGGACAGTACTCACGTCCGGATGGTTCCGCAGCGCGGGAATCGATTCCGATGCCCGATTCGTGACCTGCCGTGCGTCGGGCGGTACGCGGGGACCGTCACACGCCGGAACGGTTCGGCCCGGCTCCGGAGGGGGAACACGGCTCTCGCACCCGAGCGCGAGGAGGACGACATGGGCCGCACCGTGGCCGACCAGATGATCGAGCTGCTGCACCAGGCCGACGTCGAACGGATCTACGGCCTGGTGGGCGACAGCCTCAACCCGATCGCGGACGCGATCCGCCGCGACGGCCGCATCCGGTGGGTGCACGTGCACAACGAGGAGGCCGCGGCGCTCGCGGCCGCGGCGGAGGCCCAGCTCACCGGGCGGCTCGCGGTCTGCGCCGGCAGCTGCGGCCCCGGCAACACGCACCTGATCCAGGGTCTGATGGACGCCCACCGCACCGGTGCGCCGGTGCTGGCGATCGCCTCGCACATCCCCTCGGTCCAGATCGGCACCGGCTACTTCCAGGAGACCCACCTGGAACGGCTGTTCACCGAGTGCTCGGCGTACTGCGAGCTGATCTCGCGGCCCGAGCAGATGCCCCGGATGCAGCGGATCGCGATGCAGACCGCGCTCGCCGAGTCCGACGTGTCGGTGCTGGTCCTGCCGGGCGACGTCAGCGCGCTCGACGCCCCGAACGACACCGGCTCCTCGCACCTGTCCCCGCCCACCGGCGTCGTGCGACCGTCCGAGGAGCAGGTGGCCGAGCTGGCCCGGCTCGTCGACGCCGCGGACACCGTGACGCTGTTCGTCGGTGCCGGCATCGAGCGCGCCCGCGAGCAGGTGCTCGCACTCGCCGACAGGGTGAAGGCGCCGATCGGCCACTCGCTGCGCGGCAAGGAGTGGATCCAGTACGACAACCCCTACGACGTCGGCATGTCTGGACTCCTCGGCTACGGCGCCTGCTACGAGGCGACGCACGAGGCCGACCTGCTGATCCTGATCGGCACCGACTTCCCCTACGACTCGTTCCTGCCCCAGCGCGGCACCGTGCAGATCGACGTCGACCCCGCGCGCCTCGGGCGTCGCACCCTGCTGGAGCTGGGCGTGCACGGCGACGCCGCGTCCACCCTGGACGCTCTGTTGCCGCGGATCGCGGAGAAGACCGACCGCTCCTTCCTCGACCGGATGCTGCGCAAGCACGCCGAGGCGCTGGAGAAGGTCGTCGGCGCCTACACCCGCAAGGTCTCCGACCTGCGCCCGATCCACCCGGAGCACGTCGCGGCGGTCCTCGACGAGGAGATGGCCGAGGACGCGATCGCCACCGTCGACACCGGCATGTGCAACGTGTGGGCGGCGCGCTACCTGTCCCCCAACGGCCGGCGCCGGATCATCGGCTCCTACCGGCACGGGACGATGGCCAACGCCCTGCCGCACGCGATCGGTGCGCAGTTCGCGTTCCCGGACCGCCAGGTCGTGTCGCTGTCCGGCGACGGCGGGCTGACCATGCTGCTCGGCGAGCTGCTGACCGCGGCCGAGCACGACCTGCCGCTGACCGTCGTCGCGTTCAACAACGGGTCGCTGGGCATGATCCGGCTGGAGATGATGGTCGCGGGCTACCCGTCGTTCCAGACCGACCACGGCCCGGCCGACCTGGCCGGGATCGCCCGCGCCGCCGGCCTGTACGCCGAGGCCGTCGACGACCCGTCGGACGTGCGCGCCGCGCTGCGCCGGGCGCTGGACCACCGCGGCCCGGCGCTGGTGGACGTGCGCACCGACCCGAACGCGCTGTCCATCCCGCCGCACATCACCGCCGCGCAGGTCCGCGGGTTCGCCCTCGCCGCGACCCGCACGGTGCTCGACGGCGGCGTCGGGAAGATGGTCGAGCTGGCGCGCAGCAACCTGCGGTCGATCCCGCGCCCCTGAGCGGAGCGCGTCAGCCGGCGCGGGCGGCGAGCCCGGGGGCCGAGACCGCGTGGTCCAGCGCGATGGCGGCGGCACCCCGGAGCACGCCGTCCTCACCGTGCGCGTCGTCGTGCACCGGCGGCGCGAGGGCGCGACGGAAGGCCATCAGCCCGTCGTCGTAGGCGACGGCGAACGCCTCCGGGGCCGCGGCCCGCAGGGCGGGGCCGAGCCCGGCCAGCACCACGACCTCCGGGTCGTGCGCGTTGACCAGCCCGGCGGTCCCACGGGCCAGCGACGCCGACGCGCTCGTCACCGCGGCCGCCGGGCCGGGTTCGCCGGCCGCGGCGCGGTCGAGCACGGCGCGGGCGTAGCTGTACGGGGCGTCCGACTCGGGCTCACCCAGCATCCTGGCCAGCGCCCAGCCGTCGACGCCGGTGGTCCAGCAGCCCCGCGCGCCGCAGGCGCAACGGGCCGCGGGGTCGCCGAAGGGCAGGTGCCCCAGCTCCCCCGCCGCGCCGCGGGCACCGGCCTGGGCGCGCCCGTCGAGCAGCAAGGCACCGCCGATGCCCACCTCGACGGTGAGGAACAGCGCGGTGCCCGCACCGGCCGCGGCACCGTCGCGGACCTCGGCGATGCCCGCGAGGTTGGCGTCGTTGCCGACCAGCACGGGCAGGCCCGGCCCGGCGCCGATCCGGCGCACGTCCAGCGGGCTCCAGCCCTGGCCGCCACCGGTCTCGGCGAAGTGCTCGTCGACGACCGTCGCGGCCACCCCGACCCCGACCGCCACCACCGGTCCGGGAGCCTGCGCGACCAGCTCACCGACCACGCCGTCCAGCTCCGTGGCGACGGAGTCCGGGTCGCGACGCCGGTGCGGGCCCGACCGCACCGCGAACGGCACACCGTCCAGCCCGGCGAGCCCGGCCCGCCATCCCTCGAACCGCACGTCGACGGCGACGACGCCCGGACCGTCCGGGTTGGGCGTCAGAGTGGTGGTCGGCCGCCCGCGCCCACCGCAGGGGGCGCGCTCCTCGGTGACCCAGCCCAGGTCACGCAGCCGGGCCGCGATCTCGGTGGCCGAACCGCTGGCCAGGCGCAGCCGCCGGGCGAGCCCGACACGGGTCAGGCCGGGCTCGCGCCGGACCTCGGCCAGCACCTCGGCGGTGGCACGCCAACGGTCGGTCTCGGCCCGTCCGGGGCGTTCGCCCGGATCGGCGGCGGGCCCGGAACGTGAACCCGCCGACATCGCGGTCATCGTCGTTGACACCTCCGGCCTGCCACGATTTATCCTCGTGGCACGATGAAAAAGGCTCTCACCTCGCCCCAGTCTCCCACCACCGGGCTCGCGCTCGCCGCGATGGCCCTCGGCGGCCTGGCCATCGGCACCACCGAGTTCGCCTCGATGGGTCTCCTGCCCGCCTTCGCCGCCGACCTCGGCGCGACCGTGCCGCAGGCCGGAACCGCCATCAGCGCCTACGCGATCGGCGTCGTCGTCGGCGCGCCGATCCTCGCCGTGCTCGGCGCACGGTGGCCGCGCAAGCACCTCCTCCTTGCCCTGGCGGGCGCGCTGGCGGTGGCCAACGTGGCGTCGGCGTTCGCCCCGACCTTCGGCACCTTCGTCGTGACCCGGTTCCTGGCCGGACTGCCGCACGGCGCCTACTTCGGCACCGCGTCGGTGCTCGCGGCCTCGCTGGTGCCGCGCGAGCGGCGCCCGCGCGCGATCGCCACCGTCATGAGCGGGCTGATGATCGCAAACATCGTCGGTGTGCCCGGGGCGACCTGGCTCGGGCAGGCGGCGGGCTGGCCGGCCGCCTACCTGACCGTCGGCGTCGTCGCGGTGGTCACGATGCTGGCCGTGTGGCGCCTGGTCCCCGACGTCCGCGAGGAGCGCCGGGGCTCGATCCTCGGCGAGCTCTCCGCGCTGCGCCGCGGCCAGGTGTGGATCACCATGGCGGTCATCGCGACCGGGTTCGGCGGGTCGTTCGCGGTGTACAGCTACATCACCCCGGTGCTCACCGAGGTGTCCGGCCTGGCCGCCGCGGCCGTGCCGCTCGCGCTCGCCGTGTTCGGCCTCGGCATGACGCTGGGCAACCAGGTCGGCGGCCGGCTCGCCGAGGCGGCGCCGGTCCGCACGATCGCGGCCGGGCTCGGCGCCGCCACGGTGTCGATGGCCCTGTTCGCGCTCACCGCGTCCTCGCCGGTGTTCGCGCTGCTGGCGCTGTTCTCCCTGGCCTTCACCACCACCGCGACCACCCCGGCGCTCGCGACCCGGCTGATGGACGCCGGCCGCGAGGGTCCGACGCTGGGCGCGGCGCTGCACCACGCGGCGTTCAACGTGGCGAACGCCCTCGGTGCCGCGCTGGGCGGACTCGTCCTGGCCGCCGGGTGGGGCTGGACCTCGCCCGCCGCCGTCGCGACGGTGCTGCCGCTGCTGGGCCTGGTCGCCCTGTGGCAGGCGGTGCGGATGGAGCGCGCCGAGCGGCGCGCGGAGCTCGCCCTGGCCGCCTGAGCACTCCCGTGTAAACGAGAGGTGTCGATCGGATCACCTCTGGGAAGACTGCCTCCGAGTTGATCGTTGCGTCAGACAACGATCCCGACGGGAGGAGACCCGAGATGACCACCGGTCTGCACGAGGACGTCCTGGACGGCGCTGTCCCGGACCGCGCTGTCCCGGACGGCCCTGTCCCGGACGGCGGGGGCCTGTACAGCGACGTCGAGGAGCTGCTCGACGCCCTCGCCGCCGACCGCGACCGCGAGGCGCTGGTGCACCGCGACCGCCGGATCCGCGCCGGCGAGCTGGTGGACACGGTGCACCGGCTCGCCCACGTCCTCGACGAGCGGGTCGAGCGGGGATCGGTCGTCGCGCTGCTGGCGGGCAACACGCCCGAGGCCGTCGTCGCGCGGCTCGCGGTGACCCTGCTCGGTGCCGGGATCACCCAGCCGCACGAGGGTCTGTCGGCCGCCGCGACGGCCCGCATCGTCGCCGACGTCGAGGCACCGCTGGTGCTCGCCGACGCCGACGCGGCCGCGTCCGCCGAGGCGGTCCTGGCCCTCGTCGACGGCGTCGAGGTCCTCTGGCTGGGTGCCCACGACGGCGGCACCGACCTGCTGGAGCTCGCCGCGGCCGCGTCGGCCGAGCCGGTCCGGGGCCGGGCCCGCCCGCACGACGTCGAGCAGATCCGCCACACCGGCGGCACCACCGGGCACCCGAAGGGCATCACCTACACCTTCGACCACCACCGGCGTGGCGCCGAGATGCGCCGCCGGGCCGGCAACTTCGGCGCGGGCGCCACCGGCGGCCGGCTGCTCGTCGCCACCCCGGTCGCCCACGTCGGCGGCGCGATGGCCGACCGCACGCTGGCCGAGGGCGGCACCGTCGTGCTGCAGGACTCCTTCGAGCCCGGCGCGTTCCTCGCCGCGATCGAGCGGGAGCGGATCACCCACACCTTCCTGCTGCCGCCGCTGATCTACCGCCTCCTCGACCACCCCGACCTGGACCGGACCGACCTGTCGTCGCTGCGGTCACTGGTCTACGGCGGCGCCCCCGCCAACCCGCGCCGCATCGCCGAGGCGCTGCGCCGGATCGGCCCGGTGTTCACCCAGTTCTACGGCCAGACCGAGGCCGGAGGGATCAGCGTGCTCACCGCCGAGGAGCACCGGAACCCCGACCTGCTCGGCACCGTCGGGCGGCCGATCCCCACCACCACGATCGCCATCACCGACGCCGACGGCCGGCCCGTCGCCCCGGGCGAGCGCGGCGAGCTGTGGGTGCACACCGGCATGGAGATGGACGGCTACTGGAAGCAGCCGGAGCTGAGCGCCGCGACGGTCGTCGACGGCTGGGTCCGCACCGGCGACGTCGCCCGCCAGGACGCCGACGGCTACCTGCACCTGCTCGACCGGGTGAAGGACATGATCGTCGTCGTGGGCGGGCACGTGTACACCTCCGAGCTGGAGGACCTGCTCATGGAGCACCCGGCCGTCCGGCACGCCGCGGTCTTCGGCGTGCCCGACGACGACGGCACCGAGACCGTGCACGCCGCCGTCGTCACCGACTCCCCGTCCCCGAGCGCGGACGAGCTGACCGACCTGGTCGCCGACCGCGCCGGTGCGATGTACGTGCCGAGCACCGTCGAGTTCGTCGAGCGGATCCCGCTGACCGGGATCGGCAAGACCGACAAGAAGCGGCTGCGCGCCGAGCTCGCCGGTCAGCCGCGCTGACGGACCGCCTCGTAGAGCACCACGGCCGCGGCGATCGAGGCGTTGAGCGAGTTGACCCGCCCGCGCATCGGGATGACCACCGTGGCGTCGGCCCGGTCGAGCCACGCGTCGGTCACCCCGGTCGCCTCGGTCCCGATGACCAGCGCGCTCGGCCCGGTCAGGTCGGTGGCGGCGAGCACGGTCGTCCCCGCCGGGGTGGTGACGAGGGTGGCGATTCCGCGCCGGTCGAGCCAGTCGAGGACCTCGGGGGTCGACGCGGACGCGACCGGCACCGCGAACACCGTCCCCTTGGACGCGCGCACCACGTTGGGGTTGGCGAAGTCGGTGCCGCCCCGCTCCGGGGTCGCGATGACCACCGCGTCCACCCCGCACGCCTCGGCGGTGCGCAGCATCGCCCCGACGTTGCCGGGCTTCTCGACGCCCTCGGCGACCAGCACGAGCGGGTCCGGCCCGAGGTCCAGCTCGTCGAGCGGGCGGCCGGGGGCCGGCGCGACGGCGAGCCAGCCGTCCGGGGACTCGCGGTAGGCGATCCGGGCGAACACCTCCCGGCTCACCGAGAACACCCGCGCCGACGGCATCCGAGCCAGCAGCGCGTCGGACCGCACCAGGTCCGGCGCCCAGTACACCTCGCTCGGCTCGACGCCGGCGTCGAGCGCGAGCGCCAGCTCGTCGTGCCCCTCGATCACGGTGACGCCCGCCGCGTCGCGGTGGCGACGGGTGCGCAGCCGGACCAGGTTCTTGACGCGCGGGTTGGCGGTGCTGGTCAGGTCGGGCACCGGACGAGCCTAGGACACCGCCGTCCTACTCCGGGGTAACCTCCCGGTGACCGGGCTGGACACGTGGAGGGTGGGAACGATGGGCGAGCCGACGGGGATCGCGGTCGAGGTGACGGACGGGGTCGCGCGGCTGCGCCTGGACCGCCCGAAGGCGGCGAACGCGCTGCACGAGCCGATGTGGTTCGGGCTGCGTGACGCGGTGCGCGAGCTGGACGCCGACCCCGCCGTGCGGGTCGTGGTGATCAGCGGCAACGGGCGGCACTTCTGTTCCGGCATCGACGTGTCGATGCTGGGCGGGCTGCGCGAGAAGGCCTCGGGTGACTCGGTGGGTCACGGCGCCGACGCGCTGCGCCGCACCATCGGAGACCTGCAGGACTGTCTGACCGCGATCGAACGCTGCCGCACACCGGTGATCGCCGCGATCCACGGCGTCTGCCTCGGCGCGGGTCTGGACCTGGCCGTCGCCTGCGACCTCCGCTACGCGACCGCCGACGCGTCGTTCGTGCTGAAGGAGGTCGACATGGGCCTGGCCGCCGACGTCGGCGTCCTGCAGCGGCTGCCGCGCATCGTCGGCGAGGGCGTTACCCGCGAGCTGGCCTACACCTGCCGCCCGGTGTCCGGCACCGAGGCGAAGGAGCTGCGCCTGGTCAACGGCGTGTACGACGACGCCGAGGCGCTGGAGAACGGTGTCGCCGAGCTCGCCGCGTCGCTGGCGGCGAAGTCCCCGCTGGCGCTGCGCGGCACGAAGTACGCGATCACCTACGCCCGTGACCACTCCGTCGCCGACGGGCTCGACCAGATCGCCACCTGGAACGGCGGGCAGCTCGTGTCGGCCGACCTGACCGAGGCCGTCACCGCGTTCATGGAGAAGCGCCAGGGCGTCTACCGGGACTGACCCGCCCTACCGTCGCGGGACGACCTCACCGACGACCGCGTACATCCCGGCGGGTCCGGCGGGCGACCGCCCGGCCTCGGCCCGCCAGTCGGCGACGTCGACCATGCCCGGCTCCAGCAGCTCCAGCCGGTGCCCGGGCCGGTCGACGAGCAGCCTGCGCAGCAGGGCCCGGTCCCGGGACCGGGCCGGCTGCGCGGTGTCCTGGGTGAACCGTTCGACGGTGCGCATCCGTTCGGCGATGCGCGGGTCGTCGACGTCGGTGCTGCCGTGCGAGACGACGAGCATGCTGCCGGGTCCGAACGCCGTCGTGTAGCGGTCGAACAGGGCGCCGAGCAGGTCGTCGTCGCCGACGAAGTGCAGCACCGAGACCGCGAGCACGGCGACCGGCTCGGCCGGGTCGAGCAGGCCCGCCACGCCCGGCGCGGCGAGCACGGCCTCGACGTCGGTGAGGTCGGCCGCGGTGATCGAGGCACCCTCCACCCCGGTCAGGAGCTGGCGGCTCATCGCGACCGACACCGGCTCGACGTCGACGTAGGCGACGCGCGCCGTCGGGTCGGCGCGGTGGGCGATCTCGTGCACCGGCTCGGCGGTGGGGATGCCGGAGCCGAGGTCGAGGAACTGGCGCACCCCCCGGTCGAGACAGGCCCGCACGGCCCGGCCGAGGAAGGCCCGGTTGGCGAGCGCGAGCTCCCGCGTGTCGGGCAGCGCGACGAGCAGGCGCTCGGCGAACTCCCGGTCGGTGGCGAAGTTGTGGCCGCCGCCGAGCATGTAGTCGTAGACCCGGGCCGGGTTGGGCAGCGTCAGGTCGATCTCGTCCACCGGGACGGGTGCGGGTTCCGGGACGCTCATGGACCTCACCCTCCCGTCGGTGTCTCCCTGGCCGCAAGTCCCGACAGGACCTCGTGCAGCTCCGCCGCCGTGGCGGGGGTCGTGCCGGGGAGGCCCACCAGCGCGAGCAGCCGCGCGACGGCCGGTGCCCAGGCCGGGCCGAGCCGGGCGTCCGCGAGCAGCGCGGCGTCGCCGAGGATCTCGGCCGCCGGACCGCGCCGCACCCGCCCCCGCGCGACGACGGCGACGTCGTCGGCCCAGCGGTGGGCGAGGTCGACGTCGTGGGTGGACAGCACGACCGCGGTCCCGGCGCGCTGCAGGTCCTCCAGCACGACGACGAGCTCCTCCACCCCGGCCGGGTCCAGGCCCGCGGTCGGCTCGTCGAGCACCAGCACCCGGGGCCGGACGGCGAGGGCACCGGCGATCGCGACCCGCTTGCGCTGTCCGAACGACAGCCGATGCGTCGGCCGGTCGGCGAGGTCGGCGATGCCGACGGCGGCCAGCGCGTCGTGCACCCGGGCGTCGACCTCGGCCCCGTCGAGACCGAGGTTGAGCGGCCCGAACGACACGTCCTGCGCGACGTCGGCGGAGAACAGCTGGTCGTCGGGGTCCTGCAGGACGAGCTGGGCGGACTCGCGCAGCCGCACCAGCCCGCGGCGGGTGCGCCGGACCGGCTCACCGTCGAGCAGGACCTCCCCGGCCGCCGGGGCGAGCAGCCCGAGCAGCAGCCGGAACAGGGTGGTCTTGCCGCCGCCGTTGGGTCCGAGCACGGCGAGCCTGCGCCCCGGGTCGACGGCGAGGTCCGCCCCGTCGAGCACGACCGGCCCGTCCGGGTAGGCGAAGACCAGGCCGCGGGCCTCCAGGACCGCGGTCACGGGAGGACCACCAGTGCCGTCACCGGGACGGCGACGAGCAGCGCCGCGCTCGCCGCGACGAAGGCGGGCGAGACGGTGCGGGCGGGCACCCGGACGCGCAGCGATCCGTCGTAGCCGCGGGAGGCGAGGCCCGCCTCGAGGCGGCGGGCACGGTCGAAGGCCCGGACGAACACCGCGCTCCCCTGCGCGGCCAGCGACCGGAAGGTGGTCCGCCGTGTCCGGAACCCCATCCGGAGGGACTGGGCTTCCCGGACCGCGGTCAGCGAGTCCAGCAGCAGGAACAACATCCGGTAGACGAGCAGGGTGATCTCCAGGACGGCAGGTGGCACCCACCGCAGCCGCGGCAGGGTGTCCGCGAGCGGCGTCGTCGCGGCGAAGAGGATCAGGCAGGCCACCGCCGCCAGCGAGCGTCCGACGAGCGCGGCCGCCCGGGCCGGTCCGCCCGGTGCGAGTGCGAGCCACGGGTCCCCGCCCACGGTCACCAGCAGCGGCAGCGCCCCCACGACGACGAACCCGAGCGGCAGGGCGAGCAGCCGCAGCGCGGTCCGCCACGGCACCCGGGCCCCACCCAGGAGCAGCGCCAACGCCGCGCCGCCGGTCAGCACGGCACCGGGCCACGGCGGGAGGACGACCGCGAGCAGCAGGAGCCCCAGGGCGAGGAACGCCTTCTCCCCCGGGTGCCGGGACCGCCAGCGGTTGGCGTGGGCGGTCTCGTCGATCAGCAGCATCAGGCCTGCCGGGCGGACTTCTCCCGGCTGCGCGTGCGGGCGACGCCGATGCAGTAGCCGAGCACGCCCGCGCCGGCCGCGGCCTGCATCGCGAAGATCCCGGACTCGATCTCGCCCGACGGCGGCTCCCACACCGGGCTGAACCACGGCTGGTAGCCGGTGGCCTCGATGGCCTCACCCGCCTGGCCGTCGGACCCGGCGTACTCGCCGGGCACGAACAGCACCGGCACCGCGAACAACGCGACGACGGCGACGACCAGCAGGATGTTCACGACGGTCGAGCGGCTCACGCCGACGCCTCCTTCTCCGGGCCCTGCGTGGTCGCGGCCGGGGCGGCGCCGCCGGTGTCGGTGGTCGCAGCCGTGGCCGTGGCCGTGCTCGTGGCCGGACGCAGCACGCCGAGGCGGCGCAGCTCGTCCGGGGTGATGCGCACGAGCAGCCGCACGACGAGCACGGTCAGCAGCCCCTCGGCCACGGCCAGCGGGATCTGCGTGATCGAGAAGATCGAGGCGAAGGTGACGAAGGCTCCGCCGAACCCGGAGGTGGGGTCGGGGAACGCGAGCGCCAGCTGCGCGCTGGTGATCGTGTAGGTGCCGAGGTCACCGAGGAAGGCCGCGGCGAACACCGCGGGCCCCAGCGACCCCCCGAGCCTGCGGACCACGACGTAGGCGCCGTAGGCGATCCACGGCCCGGCGATCGCCATCGAGAACGCGTTGGCGCCGAGCGTGGTCAGCCCGCCGTGGGCGAGCAGGACGGCCTGGAAGAACAGCACCACCGTCCCGAGCAGCGCCATCACCGGTGGTCGGAACAGCACCGCGCCCAGCCCGGTGCCGGTCGGGTGCGACGACGACCCGGTCACCGACGGGATCTTGAGCGCGGACAGGACGAAGGTGAACGCGCCGGCCGCGGCGAGCAGCAGCTTGGTGTCCGGATCCTCCCGCACGCGCTGTACCACGGCCCGGGCGCCGTGCACGACGAACGGCGCGGCGACGACGGTCCAGGCCGCCGCGTGCAGCGGCGGGAGATAGCCCTCGGCGATGTGCACGGACGAACGCTACGGCCCCGCCGTTGGCTCGTGCAAGCCTGAATATCCGGACAGGTGTGCAGTGCCTGACATACGTCGACGCCCGGACCCGGCCGGGTCCGGGCGTCGCCGGTGCTGCGGTGTGCGGTGGTCAGACGCGCGCGCCGTTGGTGTGGTGCACCTCGGCGGGTCGCTCGGCGGTGGCCTTGTGCTCGGCCGCGGCGGCGAGGCGGCCGGCTGCCTGCTCGGCCTCACGACGGCGCTGCTCCCGCTCGGCGGGCGTGGTCTCGGGCGTACCGACACCGGTGCCCGGCTGCCCGGCGACGACCCGCTCCTTCGCCAGCTTCCGAGCCTTCTTCTCCGCCTTCGCGGCGGCGTCGCGCTGGGCGACCTTCTCCAGCCGCGCGGCCTTCGCCTTCGCGGCGGCCTTCTTCTCGGCAGCCGCCGCCTTCTTCTGCGCAGCACGCGCGGCCTTCGCCTGCTTGCGGGCCTTCTTCTCGGCCTTGCGGGCGGCGCGGACGGCCTTCTCGGCGTCCTTCTCCTCCGCGCGGCGGGCCTCCTTCGTCTCGGCCTTCGCGGCCTCGACGGTCTCCCGGCCGCTCTTCTTGCCCTTCTTGCTCGTCGTGCCCTTCTCGGTCACGGACTTCTTCTCCTGCACGGCCATATCCGGGTCCTCTCCTGTCCTCGCGACCGACGGCACGACGCGGGACCGGCCGACGGGGACACCGGCCGGGCGCTGAGGTGCGGGTGAGGGTCGCGGGACGACGGTCTCGCCGACATCGTCGGATGCGCGACACCGTGACCCGGCGAACGGGCGGCGGCGTGCGCGGAACACGACAGGGTGCCCCGGGAGGCCGGTGGGGAAACGCCCAGGTGACGGCGAGGTGATTCCGACCGGCCCGGCCGCCCCGGTCGGACCATCACGGGCACCTGATCGTCGTAGCGGGACGGCGGTCAGCCCGCTTCGGGGACCCCGTCGTGCTGGTCCTGGTCGTCGGCGAGGTGACCGCGCAGGGTCACCAGGGCCCGGGCGAGCAGCCGCGACACGTGCATCTGCGACAGCCCCACCTGGGCGGCGATCTGGGTCTGGGTCTGGTTGCCGAAGAACCGCAGCATCAGGATGGTCCGCTCCCGCTCGGGGAGCTTGCGCAGGGCCGGGCGCAGCGACTCGCGGGCCTCGACCGCGTCCATCCCGGCGTCGATGCCCCCGACGATCTCGCCGAGCGGGTTGTCGGTGTCGCCGACGAGCTTGTCGAGCGAGTCCGACCGGTAGGAGTCCTGGGCCTGCAGCCCCTCGATGACCTCCTCCCGGCTGATGTCGAGGTGCTCGGCGAGCTCGGAGACCTTCGGTGCGCGGCCGTGCCGCGAGGCCAGCTCCTCCTGGGCGCGGGTCATGCGGCTCTGGATGTCCTTGAGCCGCCGCGGCACCCGCATCGACCAGGTGCGGTCGCGGAAGTACCGGCGGATCTCCCCGGTGATCGTGGGGACGGCGTAGGCCAGGAACGGGGTGCCCTGCTCCGGGTCGAACCGGTCCAGCGCGTTGAGCAGACCGATCGCGCCGACCTGCTCCAGGTCCTCGACGGGCTCGCCGCGGTGCCGGTAGCGCCCGGCGATGTGCCGGACCACCGGGTGGAAGCCCTGTGCCAGCTCGGAGCGCAGCCGCTCCCGTTCCGGGTCCTCGGGGCCGGCGGCCGCGAAGGCACGGAGAGGCTCGACGAGGTGGGTGTACTCGTCGGGGCGGGCGTCCGCGTCCGTACTCGGCTCAGCCATGCCGTCTCCGCGGCCGGCAATGATCGACTGCCATCACCGATCGACGGTAGGCCGCGGGCCGCGGGCCCGCACGTCGAACTTCGCGTGACCTGGTCGACATTTTCGATCGGCGGTCACTCCGATGAGTTGCACGACGATGTGGTGGGTACTGCTTTCCCATGCCCCCGACTCTGCGTGTCGAGCTGCCCGTCGAACCCGCGTCGGCCGGTCGCTCCCGCCGGGAGACCGGCAGGTGGCTCACATCGCTGTGCGGGACCGACGAGCAGTGCCCGACCGTGCAGGACCTCGTCCTCGCGGTGAACGAGGCCGTGTCCAACTGCATCGAGCACGCCTACGGGGCCGCGGGCTCGGAGGGCCCCGCGACGGTCCTGCTGCACGGCGAGACCGACGGGCACCGGGTGCGGATGGAGGTCAGCGACCGCGGGTGCTGGCGCGACCCGCCCACCGACCCCGGCCACCGAGGACGGGGCATCGGGATGATCGAGGCGGTCGCGGAGGACGTGCGGGTGGAGCCGGGTCCGGACGGGACCACCGTGACGTTCCGGGGCAGGATCGGTCGCTGCCCGGGGTTGTGCACCCCCGCGTCCTGAGACGCCCGGGGCCCACGACGGGCCCCGCAACGACAGGCCCGCAACGACAGGGTCGCCGCACCCCACGCCCGAGGGCGGGTGACGGCGACCGGTTCTCATCGGGCCCGATCCGTCGCGGACCGGGCGGTGGGGTCAGGTCAGTCCCACATGGCGGTCGACGGGTCGTCGGACCGGTGGCCGCGGTGGCCCCCGCGAGCGACCGGGGTGTAGCGCCCGTCGTGCCGGGCCTGCTCGCTCTCGGGGTGGGGCCAGGTCTCGTTCGCGTGCTGCGTGCTGCTCTCACTCATGGTCACAGGGTGCCCACCGGACGTTCCGGGCAAGCGGAGCGCAGGAGTCGGCTCGGTAACACCTGCGCCCCGCCCGGGTGAAGACGCCCGACGGTCAGCCGGTCTTCGCGAGGCTCTTGATCGAGGCGAGGATGTCCTGCACGCGCTCCTTGGCGTCGCCGAACAGCATCTGGGTGTTGTCCCGGAAGAAGAGCGGGTTCTGGACGCCCGCGTAGCCGGTGGCCATCGACCGCTTGAAGACGATCACGTCCTTGGCGTCCCACACCCGCAGCACCGGCATCCCGGCGATCGGCGAGCCCGGGTCCTCCGACGCGGCCGGGTTCACCGTGTCGTTGGCGCCGATCACCAGCACGACGTCGGTCTCGGCGAGGTCGTCGTTGATCTCGTCCATCTCCAGGACGATGTCGTAGGGCACCTGGGCCTCGGCCAGCAGCACGTTCATGTGGCCGGGCAGCCGGCCCGCGACCGGGTGGACACCGAAGCGCACGTTCACGCCGGCGTCGCGCAGTGACCGGGTCAGCTCCGCCACCGGGTACTGGGCCTGGGCGACCGCCATGCCGTAGCCGGGCGTGATCACGACGCTCTCGGCGTTCGCGAGCAGCTCGGCGACGCCGTCGGCGTCGATCTCGCGGTGCTCGCCCTCCACCGCTGCGGCCGCCGAGGAGGTGGCCCCGAAGCCGCCCGCGATGACCGAGATGAACGACCGGTTCATCGCCTTGCACATGATGTAGGACAGGTAGGCACCGGAGGACCCGACGAGCGCACCGGTGATGATCAGCAGGTCGTTGCCGAGCAGGAAGCCCGCCGCCGCAGCGGCCCATCCGGAGTAGGAGTTCAGCATCGACACCACGACCGGCATGTCACCACCGCCGATCGAGGCGACCAGGTGCAGGCCCAGCAGCAGCGCCAGCACCGTGAGCACGGCCAGGATCCACATCTGCGGCGTGATGACGAAGAACACCGTCAGCACCGCGAACGCCACGAGCGCACCGAGGTTGAGGACGTTCTTGCCGGGCAGCATCAGCGGCGCCGACCTGATCTTCGCCGACAGCTTCAGGTAGGCGATCACCGAGCCGGTGAAGGTCACCGCCCCGATGAACACCCCGACCGCGACCTCGGCGTGGTGGATCCCCAGCAGCGGGCTCTCCAGCCGCAGGTGCCCGGCCTCGACCTCCAGGAAGCCGTTCCAGCCGACCAGCACCGCGGCGAGACCGACGAAGCTGTGCATGAGCGCGATGAGCTCGGGCATGCCCGTCATCTCGACGACGCGTGCCCGCCAGAGCCCGATCGCCGCACCGACGACGACGGCCACGAGCAACAGCGCGACGCCGAGCCCGGACGCCTGCCCCAGCGCGACGACCGCGGTGGCGACCAGGGCGATGGTCATGCCGGTGATGCCGAACAGCACACCGGACTTGGCGGTCTCGTGCCTCGACAGCCCGGCGAGGCTGATCACGAACAGGATGGCGGCGATCAGGTACGCCGCAGTGGTCCACGTCTGCACGGCTCAGCTCCTCGTGAACATCTGCAGCATGCGGCGGGTCACCGCGAAGCCACCGACGATGTTGATGGCGGCGAGCAGCACCGCGACCGCGGCGAGCCCGATGACCAGGGCGTCGCCGCCGGTGCCGATCTGCAGGATCGCGCCGACGACGATGATCCCGGAGATCGCGTTCGTGACCGACATCAGCGGCGTGTGCAGCGCGTGGTGCACGTTGCCGATGACGTAGAAGCCGATGACGATCGCCAGCACGAACACCGTGAGGTGCCCTGCGAGCTCGGGCGGGGCCAGCGCCGTGACCGCGAACAGCGCCACCGCGCCGACGATCCCGGCGGCGAGCCCTGCGTAGGGGGACCGTGGCTTCTCCGGCTCCGTCGCCACGGGCTCGGCGGCCGGTTGGGCCGCGGGCGCCGCACTCACCTTCACCTCGGGCGGGGGCCAGAGCGTCTCCCCCGCATGCGCGATCGTGATGCCACGGATCACCGTGTCGTCCAGGTCGAGCGCGAGCCGCCCGTCCTTCTCCGGGGTCATCAGCTTGAGCAGGTTCAGCACGTTCGTGCCGTAGAGCTGCGACGCCTGCGCGGGCAACCGGGCGGCGAGGTCGGTGTAGCCGATGATGGTCACGCCGTGGTCGGTGACGACGGCCTCGCCGGCCATCGAGCCCCCCACGTTGCCGCCCTGCGAGGCCGCCATGTCGACGACCACGCTGCCCGGGCGCATCGACGCCACGTCCGCGGCGGTGATCAGCTTCGGCGCGGGCCGCCCCGGGATCAGCGCGGTGGTGATGATGATGTCGCAGTCCGCGGCCTGCTCGGAGTAGATCTCGGCCGCGCGCTTGTCGTAGTCCGCCGAGGTCGCCTTGGCGTAGCCGTCGGTGGACGCCTCCTGCTCCACCTCGACGGCCAGGTACTCCCCGCCGAGCGACCGCACCTGGTCGGCGACCTCGGAGCGCGGGTCGGTGGCCCGCACGACCGCGCCCAGGCTGTTGGCCGCGGCGATGGCGGCGAGCCCGGCGACGCCCGCCCCGGCCACGAGCACCTTCGCCGGCGGGACCTTGCCCGCGGCGGTGACCTGACCGGTGAAGAACCGGCCGAACACGTGGGCCGCCTCGATCACCGCCCGGTAGCCCGCGATGTTCGCCATCGACGACAGCACGTCCATCGACTGGGCCCGCGAGATGCGGGGCACCGCGTCCATCGACAGGGCGGTGACGCCCTGGGCGGCGAGCGCGGCCGTACGTTCCTCCTCGAAGCGCGGCGCGAGCATCGCGATCAGCACGGAGCCCTCGCGCAGCTTGCCGATCTCGTCGGGCTGCGGGGCGTTGATGCGCACCACGACGTCGGCGTCCCAGACGGGGCCGTCGGCGACGTCGGCGCCCGCCTCGACGTAGGCCTCGTCGGTGAACCCGGCCCGGGCACCGGCCCCGGACTCGACGGTGACGGCGTAGCCGAGCCCGACCACCTTCGCGACGGTCTCGGGGCTCATCGCCACACGCGTCTCGGGCTCGGACTCCGCGGCCACACCGATCCGCATCGCCGGACCCGACGGCTCAGGGCTGTCGCTCATGCACTCTCCTCGATCTTGCGCGCATCGTCGCTCGCACCGGTCGTGGGTCTTTCGGAAGGTAATGCCGGAAGCGGGCGCGTGCAGTCACGACTACGTCACAGGCCGGACCGGTACCCCGGCGAGGCACGGCTGACGTGGGCGGCAGCGTAGCGCCGGGAGGAAGCTCGCCGCCCCTCCGATGTGCTGGGCGGGGGAACGTGGACCCGGTCCCGGCGCCGCCGGCGCGCGACCGCGACGCGGGCGGCACCGGGCCGGCGCGGGCCCGAGCCGGGGCGAGCGGTCAGCGCTGACGGGCGGGCCGCACCACGATCTCGTTGACGTCGACGTCCTCGGGCTGGGCGAGGGCGAAGGACACCGCGCGGGCGATGGCATCGGGGTCGATCGCGTGGGCGCGGTAGGTGCGCATCCCGCCCGCGGCGTCCGGATCGGAGATCGAGTCCGCGAGCTCGGACGTGACCACGCCGGGGGTCAGGGTGGTCACGCGGATCGAGGGGTCGCTCTCCAGGCGGAGGCCCTCGGTGATCGCCCACGCCGCGTACTTCGTGCCCGAGTACACCGCCGCCGTCGGGACGACCTGGTGCGCGCCGATGCTCGCGGTCGTGACGAAGTGCCCGCCACCCTGCTCGGTGAACACCGGCAGGGCCGCGGCGATGCCGTGCAGCAGACCGCGCAGGTTCACGTCGACCATCCGGTCCCACTCGTCGACGAGCAGGGCGTCGAGCCGGGACAGCGGCATCACGCCCGCGTTGTTCACCAGGACGTCCACCCGGCCGTGCCGTTCCCGGGCGGAGTCGACGAACGCCCGGACGTCGTCGCGGTCGGTCACGTCGACGCGCACGGCCTCCACCGCGCCCTCCGCGCTGTCGGCCAGCGCGGCGAGCCGGTCCGTACGGCGCGCCCCGGCCACGACGACGTGTCCCTCGCCCGCGAGCCGGCGCACCACCGCCTCCCCGATCCCACTGCTGGCCCCCGTCACCAAGATGATCTTCTGTGTGGTCATGGGCCCACCGTCGCCGGTGCGCGCCCGCACCGGCAGGCCCCGGTCGTCCGTGGGTGTGCCACACCCACCCACGGCCGCGCCGGACCTCCTACCGTGTGCGGCATGGCTTCGGAGCTCGGCGCGTACCTCGCCACCCGGCGCGCCCGGATCACCCCGGCTGCGGTCGGTCTGCCCTCGGCGGGGCTACGCCGGGTCCCCGGGCTGCGCCGGGAGGAGGTCGCGATGCTCGCCGGGATGAGCGTGGACTACTACGTCCGCCTGGAGCAGGGGCGCGAGCGACGCCCGTCGGCGGAGGTCCTCGAGTCGCTGTCGACGGTCCTGCAGCTCGACACCGACGAGCGCTCGCACCTGTTCGCCCTCGCTGGGTCCACACCCAGGAAGGCCACGGCCGTCGCGACGGACCGGGTGGACCCCGCGCTGCGGCAGCTGATGGACGCGTGGCCGGACAACCCGGCGCTGGTCCACAACCGGGCCTACGACGTCCTGGCGACCAACGAGATCGCCGATGCGCTCTTCGGCGGCTGGTCGTTCTCGCGGAACCTGATGGAGATCGTGTTCTGCGACCCGGCCGCCCGCAGCTTCTACGTCGACCGGGACGACGTCGCGGCGAACACCGTCGCGGGGTTGCGACTCCACCACGGCCGTGACCCGGAGGACCCACGGATCAGGGCGGTCCTGCGCCGGCTGCTCTCGAGCGGCCCGGAGTTCGAGGCGCTGTGGGCGGCACACGATGCGCGGGGGAAGTCGCTGGAGCGCAAGCGCCTCCGGCATCCCCGGGTGGGGCCGCTGACCCTGACCGTGCAGACCTTCGACGTCCGCTCGGCCCCCGGCCAGCAGCTCGTCGTCTACCACGGTGAGCCGGGTCCCTCCGGCGACGCCCTGCGGTTGCTCGGGTCGCTGGCCGCCACGGAGCGGGCACGCGGCTGAGGCGGCTCCCCGCTCGACGTCGTCCCCCGGCCCCGGCGGGCCCGCTGTTCCGCCCGTGACGGCCGACCCCGCCCGTCGCAGGAGGGACACCGACCGGCCCATCGAGGCGGAGCCGCCCCGACCGCAGGCGGGCGCCGGGCCGGTCGGCCGGGTCAGGTCCGGGGCGGGGCCACCGGAACGTCCCCGCCGGCCGGAGCGGAGTAGAACTGCCGGGCCCACCGCCGGTAGCGGCCGACGGGCCCGTCACCGGGGGCGAGCTTCGGGTGCTCGACGTAGATCTGGTGGTTCCACACCGGGAAGTCGGGAGCGGCGTCCCGGAGGGTGATGTGGTGCGCCAGGCGGCTGAACAGCTGCGAGAGCGGGTCGGTGATCAGCCGGCCCAGGACGTCGGGCACGAACGGGACCTTCTCCAGCGCCACGGTGGCGCCCAGGCGCAGGTGGAGCCTGCCCGGCGCCGTGGGGGTCGCGTGCAGCAGGACGTACATGTCACCGAGCGGGCCGAGCCGCGCCACGGCCGCCAACGTCGAGAGGCCGACGACGGTCAGCTCGTAGGACGCGCTGGGGACCAAAGCCCGCCCGCCCGCGGTCACCGGGATCGTGCAGGTGGGCTCCCCGATCACCGGATCGGCGTCGATGGTGAGCCCGCTCAGGCCGTGCAGCTGGGTGAGGTGCCCGAAGTCGAACGCGTTCTCGACGATCATCTGCGGATGGCCCGCGAGGTCGACCGTGGTGTGCCGGAAGACGCTGGGCCGCGGGCCGTGCAGGGCGGGCACCTCCCAGGTCGGCGGCTCTCCCAGCGCATGCCGCCACACGTAGACGGAGCTGTTCACCTCGCACACGTCGTACCGCGTCAGCGCGGCCTTCGGTGGCTGCAGCCCGTAGCCGGTCGCCACGCAGGTCCCGCTCGTGTCGAAGGCGAACCGGTGGAACGGGCAGACGATGTTCTCGCCCTCGACCGCGCCGCCCGCCCCCAGATGTGCTCCCAGGTGCGGGCAGTAGGGCCGCACGGCCCGCAGCACTCCCCCGCGGGTGCGGTAGAGCACCACCTCCTCCCCCATCAGCGTGCGGGTGAGGACGCCACCGGGCGGGAGCTCGTCGGAGAAGGCGAGGCAGAACCAGCCGTCGGGATAGGGCAGCGCGGTCGCGGTGGCGGTCGCGGTCAGCGCATCGGCGCGGGCGGGACCGGAGTCGTCGTGGACGTAGCGGGTGAGACCGGACATCGCAGGTCCTCCGTGGTGGTGGGGGTGCTCACGGGCGGGGCCGCCGGCCCCAGGCGGAGATCAGCAGGAACGGCAGGTCGGCATGCCCGGGGTCGTCGAGCAGGGCGAGGCAGTCGGAGATGTCGTCGTCGGAGACGAGATCGTGCTCGCGCAGCAGCGGGCCGAACTGCGCCAGCGAGACACGCACGAGGCTGGTGGCGTTGCCGGTCGACCCCACGACGCCGGGGGTGCAGAGCACGCCGACCTCCACCAGCCCGGCTTCGGCGAGCATCAGCGGCAGGCCGGTGGCCCACCCGATGTCGGCGCCCATCCGGCCGGACGCGAGCCGGGAGAGCCCCTCCAGGCAGCGGTGGAAGGCGGTGCGGCTGCCGCCGGGCGGCGTGATGCGGAGCGTGGCGTCGACGGAGACCCACCCGCCCGGCGCGGTCCACCCCACCATCCTGGCCAGCGCGGCGGCCCGGTCGGGCAGGTGCTCCAGCAGGGCGCGGGCGTGCACGAGGTCGAACGAGGCGGCCGGGAAGTCGTCGTGCAGGACGTCGTGCCGCAACGGCGTCAGGTTCGCGACGTCGGTCGGGAGCAGGGTGGTGTCGAGATCGGTGACCACCACCTCGCCCGGCGCACAGCGCCGGGCCAGCCAGCGCCCCACCGACCCGGTCCCCCCGCCGAGCTCCAGGCACCGCCAGCCGGGCATCGGGTCCAGTCCGTCGAGGGCCCGTCGGGAACCTGCGTCGGCGAACTCCTCGTGGGCCCGGAGTCTGCGCAGCTCCAGCGGCTCGTCGTGGTCGAGGTGACCCGCTCCGTAGCCCGCCGTCATGCCGGGCACCCGGCCCCTGCCGAGGGCTCGCCGACCGCCGGTGCGGCGTCCCGTGCCACGACCCGCAGGGTCAGGCCGCGTGCGGTGATGGTGGCCTCCACCGCGGGCCGGAACGGCTCCGGTGAGAGCGGCTCGACGCGCCAGCGCCGGAGGACCGCGTGCAACGCGGTGACCATCTCGGTCATTGCGAAGCGGTCGCCGATGCACTTGCGGGCCCCGGCGCCGAAGGGGAGGTAGGCACTGCGGTCGGGAGCCCGGCCGACCCACCGGCCGGGATCGAACCGATCGGGGTCGCGGTAGAGGTCACCGCGGTGCTGGATCAGGTACGGGCTGACGGCCACCACGGTCCCGCGCGGCAGCTCGACCCCGCCCAGCTCGGTGTCCGCGGTCAGGGTGCGGGTGAACAGCCACGCGGGCGGGAACAGCCGCAGGGTCTCGGTGAGGACCCGGCCGGTGACACCGTCGAGCGGCGGCGGCCGGACTCCGTCCGCTGCCCGCGCCTCCGCCGTGACCTGCTCCTGCACGTCGGGGTGGGTGGCCAGCAGGTGCAGCGCCCACGCGAGCGTGTTCGCGGCGGTCTCGGTGCCGCCGATGAAGAACGTGAGCACCTGGTCGGCCAGCTCGGCATCGGTGAGGGTCGCGCCGTCGTCCACCGCCCCCAGCAGCGAGGACATGAGGTCGCCGTGATCGGTGGGGTCGGCGCGGCGGTTCGCCACGATCGTCGCGACGACGTCGAGGAGCCGCGCGCGGGCCTCGTCGAACCGGCGGTTGAACGGGATGGGCAGCCGGCTCAGCAGCGGCGGCGTGAGCATCCGCCGGAACACACCCCGCACGAGCGTCGTCGTGTCGTCGATGCTCCGGTCGACCACATCCGCGGGCAGCTCACCACTGAAGATCGTCTCCATGGTCGCGCGGGCAGTGAGAGTCATCATCTCGCGGGTGACGTCGAGGTGCTGCCCGGTGTGCCACGCGCTGCTGCTCGCCTCGGCCGTCGCGGCGAACACCTCGGCGTAGCCGGGGAACCGGTCGTTCTGGAACGAGGGCTGGCACAACCGCCGCTGCCGGCGGTGGCTGCTGTGCGGACAGGTCGACAGGCCGTTGCCGGCGACCTCGCGGATCCGCTCGATCACCGGGCCCTCCTTGTCGTAGGTGCGGTCGTCGAGCAGGACCTGGCGGGTCACGTCCGGGTCGCAGGCCATCACGACCGAGAAGGGGCCCAGACGGATCCGCGCCAGCGGCCCGAGCGCGGGCAGCGACGAGGTGAACGCGAGCGCGTCCCGCAGCAGCGGCACCGCGTGGCCCAGCACCGGCAGCGCGCCGGGTGCGAGCGGGATCGACGGGGGGCGGGGCATGGTCACCTCGTTGTCTCGGAGGGTCCGGTCACCACGTGACGGGCAGGTCGTGGACGCCGTAGATCAGGCCGTCGTGCTTGAACCGCACCTCGGACGGCTCGACGGCGAGGCGCAGGGTGGGGATGCGGCGGTAGAGCGTGCCGTAGACGACCTGCAGCTCGACCCGCACGAGCGGCTGCCCCAGGCACTGGTGCGGGCCGAAGCCGAACGCGACGTGGTGCCGGGCGTCGCGGCGGATGTCGAGCCGCTCGGCGTCGGGGAAGGCCTCGGGGTCGCGGTTGCCGACGTCGTTGGGCAGCACGATGCCGTCGCCGGCGCGGACCGTGGTCCCGTCGGGGAGCTCGATGTCGGCCAGCGCCACCCGGCGCCGCGCGGAGTGCACGATGGGCAGGTACCGCAGGAGCTCCTCGGTCGCGCCCACCACCAGCGCGGGGTCCTCGGTGGTGCGCAACGCCGCGAGCTGCTCGGGGTGGCCGAGCAGCGCGAGCGTGCCCAGCGCGATCATGTTGGCCGTGGTCTCGTGACCGGCGACGAGGATCAGCAGGAGCATCGACGCCAGCTCGGACGAGGTCAGCTCCCCAGTTGCGACGTGCCGGGCCGCCATCCGCGACAGGATGTCCTCGGCCGGGTCGGTGAGCCGCCGCGCGATCAGGTCCTCCAGGTACCCGACCAGCCCGCGCTGCGCCGCGAGCACCTGCTCCACCGTCGAGTACCGGTGGATGAGCACGTGGCTCGACCGCTGGAAGAACTCGTGGTCGGCGTAGGGCACCCCGAGCAACTCGCAGATCACCATCGTCGGCACGGGCAGTGCGAAGGCCGTGACGAGGTCGACGGGACGCGGTCCGTCGAGGATCGCGTCGATCCGCTCGTCGACGATCCGCCGGATCGTGGGCCGGAGGGCCTCGACCCGCCGTACGGCGAACGGGCTTGTCAGCATCCGGCGCAGCCGCCGGTGCTCCGGATCGTCCATGGTGATGAAGGAGCGCGCGTCGGCGTGGCGTGCCTTGATCCCTGCCGTGACGTGCGGATAGCCGTCGTGGGTGGGGTCGGCGCTGACCCGCGGGTCGCTGAGCAGCTCGCGCTGCAGCGCGTGTCCGGTGACGAACCACGGCGTACTGCCGTCCCAGATGCGGACCCGGCCGACCGGTCCGCGCGCATGCAGTCCGAGCAGCTCCGGCGGCGGGTCGAACGGGCAGCCGGCCGCACGCGGCAGGGGGAACTCGGGGATCGGGGCGGTCATGCCGCGGTCCGTCCGGGGACGGGCGCGGTGATCTCCAGGACCGCGGCGGTCCAGCGGAACCCGAGCCCGAAGCTCACCACGAGCACGCGGTCGCCGGGCACGACAGTCCCGCCGCGGAGCAGCCGGTCGACGGCCAGCAGCAGGTCGCACGGTCCGGCATGGGCGACGTGGCGTCCGAACGTCCAGCTCGTGCCGGCCGCACGGGCGTGCAACGGTGGCCCCGAGAGCAGGACGTCCAGTACCGCCGACCCGATCGCGACGACGGCGATGTGCGCGACGTCCGCCGGTCCGAGACCGGCCTCGTCCAGCACCTGCTCGACGCAGGAGCGCGTGGCCTCCTGCAGGGAGGTGACGTGCGGGGCGAGCCCCGTCTCCTCGACCGCCATGCGCCGGCCCGTCGCCCCGCCCGCCACGCCGGCCGCGGCCCTGCTCATCTCCTCCAGACGGGGCACCGCGGCGTGGGCGGTCGCCACCAGCCGGGCCCGGCCCGGCGCGCGGGTGAGCACCGCGGCCCCGCCCGCGTCACCGGCAAGGTAGCCGATCTCGTGGACGAAGTCCCAGCGTTCGGCGGGGAAGCGGGACCCCGCGGTGACCATCGCCGCCCGTGCGTCCGGCCGTGCGGTGAGGTGCTCGGCCGCCGTGACCAGCGCGGCCGCACCGCCGTCACTCGCGGCGCCGATCTCCATCCCCGTCGCCACCGTGGTGCCCAGGGCGCGCAGCAGGTAGGGCGAGGGGGTGTAGTGGTCGACGTCCTGGAAGCTCGCGTGCACGAGCAGGCTCAGGTCGGAGCCGACGGCACCGGCGTGCCGCAGGGCCTTCAGCGCCGCGCGTGCCGCCATCCCGACGGCCGTGTCGCCCGTGGCCACGGCGGCGGAGCCGAACCCGTTGGCGTCGGCCGCCGAGGGGGTGTCCGGCCGGGCACCTGCCCGCGGCCGGATGGGCGGGATCCACGACCCGCTGCCCGCGATGTTCACGTCGGACCAGAGCACGAGTGCCTCCTCAGGCAGGGACGGGCCGGTGGTCGTCGGCTCCCGGACGGACCAGGCGCCCCGGTTCGCTGCTCGAGAAGGCGGTGACGCCGCGGACCCGGACCAGCACCCGGTCGTCGGCGGCCGCGGTGAGCACTCCGGACGCGGTGTCGTGGCCGAGCCGGACGACCGGGTGGCGAGCGGCGAGGTCGCAGTCGTTGCCGGCACACCCCAGATCGACCTCGGCGATACCGGCGAGGGGGCCCGGCACCGGTGGTTCGCCCTCGGCCCCGTCCCGCGGCACGAGCAGCAGGTGGGCGAGCGCGTCGATCAGGATCGAGGGCACCGTCGTCCCGCCGAGCTCGGCCGAGAACCCCGCGTGGTCGAACGAGAACAGTGCACTCGTCCCGTCCGGCCCGTGGGCGTGGGCCGAGGTCCCGGCGAACGGCCCGCTCAGCGCCAGTACGGGATGTCCGTCGTAGATCGGCATCCGGAACCCCGGGACGGGGGTGTGCGCCCGCAGGTCCGGCGCCGGGCCGAGGTGGGGGCGGACCGGGGCGAGCAGGACGTCCGTCTCGTAGCAGAGGTCGCCGAACCGGAGCACCTTCCCGGTCGCGCTGACCCGGTTCGTCGTGACCCGGACCGAGACCCGGGCCCCGGCGGGATCCTCGGTGGTCACCCGCGCGGAGACCGTGACGGTGCGGGGAGGACCGTCGGGCCGCACCGTCACCGAGGCGTGGCAGGCGAGGTCACGGAAACCGGTGACGACCATGTCCGGCCGCAGCCGGGTCGCGGCGGCCGCGGCGGCCTCGAGCGCGAACGTGCCGGGGAGCACGACGGCGCCGTTGACCCGGTGGTGGCGCATCCACCGCCCGTCCCGCTCGTCGAGCGTGCGGGGGTCCCACGTCTTCGTCGCGACCACCCAGGACCGGCCCTCCATCGTGATGCCGTCGAGGAGCGGCGAGGCCGGTTCCGGACCCGGTACGGCGGGGGGCGGGACGTCGGGGGGCGGCATCGGCGAGGCGTCCGGTCCGATGCCCCGGCGGGCGAGCATGGCCCGTTCCGGCCCGCGCAGGAAGAACGTCAGTCCGTTCGCCGGCGGGTGGGCCAGCGACGAGAGGAACTGCGCGCACCCCTGGGCCGGCGTGATGTAGGCGTCCATGTTGTTGCGCCGCAGCGTCTCCTCCATGGCGACGCCGCTGGCCACGCCGACGTCCTTCCAGCCGCTCCAGAGGATCGCGATCTCCCGGTGCCCCGTGGGCAGGTCCCGGTCGGCGGCGGCCGTGGCGTACTCGAGATAGGAGTTCACCGCGCAGTAGTCGACGTCGCCGGGCGCCGGCGCGACCGTGGCGAGGGTGCTGAAGGTGGCGAGGATCGTCGGTGGTCGTCCGGCGAGGGCGTGCTTCAGGTTGCGGTAGCCGGTGGCCTTCGTGGCCCGCACGGCCCGGAAGTCGGCGAGCGCCTTGGCGTGCAGCGCGCGGGGACGCAGGTCGAGCACGGCGTTCACCACGAGGTCGACGCGGCCGTGCCGGTCGTGGATCTCGTCGAGGACGGCGGTGGTGGCCTCGCCGTCGAGTACGTCGCAGACGCGGTGGTGCACGCGGTCGGGACCGCAGACCTCGGCGAGCCGCCGCAGTGTCGCCCGTACCTCCCGGGCGGCGTCGAGACGGTCGTACCGCGCCTTGAGCTCGCGCAGGCTCAGCTCGGGATGCAGGTGTCGCTGCTCGGCGATGAACTCCGCCTGGGGTGCCGGCTCGGTAGGCGGGCCGTCCGGGACCGGGGTGCGGCCGATCAGGTAGACGTGCGGCCGCTCGACGCGGACGGCGAGCGCGTGCAGCAGCTCCGGCGTGATCCCGCGTGCGCCGCCGAACGCGACGACGACCGAGCCCGGGGCCAGCGAGGTCCCGCCCGGGCCGGCGGGCACGCCGTCCGGGCAGACGTCCATCCGGGCCCAGCTCCCGTCCCCGCGGGCCGCGACCGTGTGCAGCGGACCGGCGTCGCCGCTCGCGCGGGCCAGCTGGTGCAGCGCGGTCAGCGCGTCGGGCTCCGCGGTGAGCAGCGCGGCTCCCCCGCACTGGGTGATCTCGGCGCGGACCGAGCGGACGAACCCGGTGAACAGACCGGCGAGCGGGTGCGGACGGTCGCCGGGCAGGGCGTCGAGCAGCGCGGCGCCGACGGTTCCGCCGTTGCGCAGGGCCGGGAGCAGGGCCTGGGTCGTGGTCAGGAGCAGGTCCTGCAGCGTCTCGGCGCGCAGCGCGTCGGTGGGGGCGTCAGCGCGGTCGGTGAACCGCGTCAGTACCCGCACGTGGGCCGGGACGAACGGGAGCTCCGCGAGCGCGCCGGCCGCGTCCTCCGCGGCGACGGCGTCGGTCGTCCACACGGCGACGTCGACGCAGCCCTCCAGCGCGGCCACGACGTCCGTGGAGTCGGTGACGACGACGGTGCCCGGCGGAACCGGGTGCGGCGGGGTCGCCCCGGTCGGGACGGGTATGTCGACGAGGTCCACCGTGCCCCGGGTACCGATGTCGGGTTCCGGTGCGTCGACGGGCCGTACACCGGTGAAGCGCAGGCCCGGTGTGGCCGGGTCGCTCGCGCCGACGATCGTCTCGCGGCCGGTGACGACACCGTGCAGCAGCGCGAACAGCGCGTCGACGGCGAGGTAGGTGCGATCGGGCGCCGGGGGCGCGGGCGGCACCGCCGCCGGACCGGCCGTCGCGACCGTTCCCAGGATCGGCAGACCGTGGTGCTCGGCGGTCGAGCGCCGGGCCAGTGCCACGACGGCGGCGCCCTCCGCGATCGTCGCCCCGTCCGGTACGAGCGGACCGAGATGTCCGTCCCAGCCCCGGACCGGTGCCACACTCACGGCCCCCACCAGCGCCAGCTCGCAGGCCCCGTGGCGGAGCTGACGCATCGCGAGGTCGAGTGCGGCGGTGCCGGAATCCCGGTGGTCGTAGACGGCGACGCCGAATCCCTGCAGGTCGTCGTAGTTGGTCACCCGGCCGGCCGCGATGCAGGAGACGGCACCGGTGAAGTCGTCCTCGCTGATGTCGGGAGCGGACGCGTCGACGGCGGCGGCGAGCCGCTCACGCAGCGTCGCGACCATGCCGGGGTCGGGCAGCAGCCCGAGCGCGTCGGCGCACTCAGCGGCGTGCACCCGCACGGCCATCCGGGTGGCGTGCCTGCTGGGCAGCGCCGACCCGATCAGCAGCGCGGTGTCGGGACGCAGGTCAGCGGCCGCGTCGCCCAGCTGCGCCAGCAGCGGGTCCACCGCCTGCAGCATCATCAGGTGACTCGGGTCCATGTGCGCGGTGGTGCGCGGCGGGATCCGCACCTCACGCGGCGACGGGACGGGGTACGGCTCACCGAACCCGGCCGAGGGACCGGGCCCGGTACCCGCCAGCCAGGCAGCGGTCGCGTCGCGGTCGGAGCCGGGCAGGTGTGTGTTCCAGCCGACGACGACGAGGTCCTCCGGGATCGCCCTGGCGGGCCGCGGGGTCGGGACGCGGTCGGCCAGCACGGCGTGCGCGTCGGCGCCACCGAGCCCGAGCCCGAACGACGAGACGCCGACGACACGTGGCCGGTCCGAGGGCCGCCAGTCGACCTCGGTGACGGGCACCCCGAGCCGTTCCTCCCCGTCCAGCAGCGCGTGCGGGACGATCCGGTCCGTCTGGGCCGGGATCGTCCCGTGCTCGATCGCGGTGAGCGCGTGCGCCACCGAGACGAGCCCCGCGAGCACACCGGTGTGGCCGAAGACCTGCTTGTTGGAGGTGAGCAGGCAGGTGCGCGGGCCCTGCCCGAGCCGCGCCAGCAGGGCTCGGACCTCGACCTCGTCACCGGTCGGTGTGCCGGTGCCGTGGGCCACGACCCAGTCGAGGTCGTCGGCTCCGACACCGGCGTCGGACCAGGCGCGGGAGATCGCCAGTTCCTGACCGCGTTCGGCCGGGGCGTGGATGCCCTTGCCCCGGCCGTCGGCGGCCAGGCCGGTGCCGAGCACCAGCCCCAGGATCTCGTCGCCGTCCGCCACGGCCCTCGCGTGGGTCTTCAGCACGAGCGCCACCGCACCCTCGGCGAGCAGCGTCCCGTCCGCGTCCCGGTCGAACGGGCGCACCCGGCCGCTGGGGGTGATGCCCTGGGCCTTGCAGAACAGGGTCAGCAGGGTCGGCTCGGCCACCGAGGTGCCGCCGGCGAGCGCCACGTCGCAGGAGCCCTCCCGCAGTGCCTTCACGGCGGCGTCGAGCACGTAGAGGCCGCTGGCGCAGGCTGCATCGAGCGTGAGGTGGCGGGCGTCGTCGGGCACGAGCCCGCCGAGTGCCACCCGTGAGACGGACGCGGGCTGGTGCATGAGCGGGTCGGCACCGCTGCCGGAGTAGTGGGCGAGCACCGCGTGCTCGGCCATCTCACCGAGCCAGTCACCGTCCGGGTCGGCTGCCGTGGCCCCGCGGAGCATGCTCGCGTACTGCGCCCCCAGCACCGGGGCCCGGTCGCCGAGCCCGATGTGGTCGTGCGCTCCCGTGGTGACGGCGAGCCACCGGTCACCCGCTCCGCGGCGCACGCCGTCGAGTGCCTGGACGGCGCAGTGCCGCAACCAGCGCGCGGTCGGTGCCACCCCGGGGTGGTCGCGCAGTCCGTGTGGCTCGCTGAGCGAGCGCGGATCCGGGACGAAGCCGGTGAGATAGCCGGCCCGGCGGGCGTGGAAGCGGTCGGGCACCGTGGGGTCGGAGGCGTGGAAGTGCTCGAGCGCGAAGCCGGTCGGTTCGCTCGCCTGCAGCGTGGCCTCGCGCAGCCGGTCCCACAGCTCGCGACGGTCGTTCGCGCCGGGCAGCGCCACCCCGATCCCGACGACGGCGACGGCGTCGTCGTCGGCAGCGACGGTGTCGGTGCGGGGCTCCTCGGAGGGGGACCCGGCCACGGTCTCCGCCGGCTCGGGGTCCCCGCTCGGCGGTCCGGCGGGTGCGGGCGACGTCCCCCGGACGGGAGCGGCGTGCGCGGCGAGGTTGCTGTGCAGCTGGAGCGTCTGCATCCCGGTGAGGCCGATGCCGCCGTCGGCGACGAGGGTCTGCCCGGTGACGAACCCGGCGTGCGGGTGCAGGAAGTGGCAGATCAGGTCGGCCGCGTCCGGCGTCGAGATCGTGCGCCGGAGCAGCCGCTCGTCGTCGGAGCGGTCACCGATCGTGTCCGGGTCGGCGAGTGACCTCACGATGTCGCTCGCCACCGAGCCCAGCAGGACCGTGTTCACCCGGATCCCCCGCGGGGCCAGCTCCAGCGCCAGGTAGCGGACCAGCGACTCGGCGGCCGCCTTCGTCACGCCCCCGGGCCCGTAGCCGGGCACCGGCAGGTGGGAGCCCACGGCGGACAGGCACAGCACCGCCGCGCCCGGACGGCCGTCCATCAGCTCGGCCGCCCGCCGCGCGCAGTGGTATGGCCCCATCACGTTGGTGCGCCAGGCCCGTTCCCAGTAGACGTCGTCGACGTCGAGCAGCGGGAGGAAGGCGCCGGCCGCGGCGTTGTTCACCAGGATGTCGAGGCCACCGTGCCGCTCCCGGACGAGGTCGAACATCCGGTCCACCTCGGCGGTCTTGGCCACCGAGGCGCGGATGAACTCGCAGGAACGGCCTGCGGCACACAGCTCCGCCTCCAGCTCCCGGGCTGCCTCGACCGAGTGGAAGTAGTTGACGATCACGTGCGCGCCCCGGCGGGCCAGGCTCCGCACGATGTCGGCACCCAGACTGCGTGCCGCGCCGGTGACCAGCGCGATCCGCCCCGTCAGGTCGTCCGGGGAGCCCTCGTGCCCGTTCACGCAGCCTCGCCGACCGCTCCGCCGGCCACGACGGCGTCCGCGATGCGCCGCAGTGAGCCGAAGCCCAGCAACGAGGCGTTCGAGCGCAGGTCGGGCAGGTTGAACAGGTCCGCGACCGGGTCTGTAACGAGAACGGTGGTTCCGGCGATGTTGTCAGTAGTGCTCGGCGCCCGGCCAGCGGTCACCGAAAGTGATGGCGAAGGCGTTGAGGACTGGCTTCCAGCGCATCATCCATCGGGTGTGGCCTCGTCCGGTCGGGTCGAGGCTGCGGGTGACAAGGTACAGACATTTCATCGCGGCCTGCTCGCTGGGGAAATGCCCTCGCGCTCGGACCGCTCGCCGGTAGCGGGCGTTCAACGATTCGATCGCGTTCGTCGTACAGATCACCCTCCGGACCTCGATGTCGTAGTCGAGGAACGGCACGAACTCGGTCCAGGCGTTACGCCACAAACGTATCATCGCCGGATAGGCTCGCCCCCACTCGTCATCGAGATCATCCAGCGCGGCTGCAGCGGCATCGGCGGTGGACGCGGTGTAAATAGCTC